>NZ_WUJP01000247.1 GCF_009806515.1 Geminicoccus flavidas
CCTCTGCCTGATCGAGCTCACCACCGTGCTGGTCGGGCTCGGGCTGAGGCCGCCGCTGGTCCAGGCCACGCTCGGGGTGACCATCGTGGCCCTGGTCGCGATCTATGGCCGCGAGGCCCATGTCCGCGAGCTGATCTGACTCTATCCGGAGGTTCCGCCCGACCGGCGCGGCAGGGCCAGGAACCAGTCGATCGCCAGCTCTGCCCAGCCATCGGGGACGGTGTGCCCGTCCGGATGCAGCGCCAGTTCCACCGCGCCCGCCCGGCAGCCGGTCCAGCGCTTGCGCCAGAACGGGCCAGCCGTGGCGGGGATTTCGGCCGGGCCGTCGCAGCCATCCACCCTGCACCACAGGGCGAGCCCGGCGAAGATGTCGGCCTGCGCCAGCGCACCGCCGCGCAGCTCACGACCTTCCAGCGGCACGGTGGCGTCGGCGAAGCCATGAGTGTGCAGGAGCCGGACCGGTCCGGCGCAGGCGGCAGGCTGCGGCTGCCAGAACCCGCCGGCCACCGGGGCGTAGGCCAGCGCCATTCCGGGTTCCTGGCAGGCAATGTCCCAGGCCATCGAACCGCCCCGGGAGAAGCCGCTCAGCAGCACCCGGCCGCGGTCCAGACCGAAGCGGCGGGCGGCATCGTCCAGGACGCGGCCGACGAACGTCCGGTCGTCGCGCGGATGGGGCTGGCCGTCCGCCACCGACCAGTCGGTCCGGCCGCCGGGCCCGGCTTCGAGTCCCTGCGGGGCGATCACCGCGAAGCCGCGCGCCAGGAAGGCCTGTGCGAAGCCGGCCTGCAGCACCGCGGCGGCGTTCCCGCCCCAGCCATGCAGGTGGAGCAGCACCGGCGGCGGACTGCCCTGCCAGGCCGCTGGCAGCAGCACCAGATAGCTGCCGCCCTCGATCTCGCAGGGTTCCGCATCGCCCTGGGCAACCGGACGCGGTGCCGGACCAGGCGAGCCAGCCGAACACGACCAGCAGGCGCAGAGCCCCGGTCACGCTGCCCGGGTGTCGGCCTTGCCGAAGAAGCTGGTCTTCAGGCCGCGCTGGTTCTCATAGATCGAGCCCTGGCTCCTGGCCGGGGGCAGCGGCAGGCGGACCGGCACGTCGGCCAAGCGTGGTGCGATCGGATCGGTCTGCCCGGTCAGCATCAGCGCGTGCCATGCGTCCCAGTCCATCTGGTTGCCGGCGCACAGGGGCCAAGCGTCCGCGGCGCGGTACTGGAACAGGAGGAGCCGCCGCATCCGGTCGGACGTGTTCAGCGCCGAGCCGTGGATGGTGCGAGCATGGTGGATGGAGATGCTGCCGGCCGGGCCGATGCAGGGCACGGCCTGGTCGAACGCGATGCCGGAGCCGCTGGGGTCGATCGCCCCGCAGAAATACCCATCCGCATGGTGGTCGTAGACCTTGCCCTTGTGGGTGCCGGGGATGCAGAGCAGCGGCCCGTTCTCGATGGCGCAGTCGTCCATCATCACGCCTACCGCGCACAGATCGTCATTGGTGTGCGGATAGAACGCCCAGTCCTGGTGCCACTCGACCGCGGCCCCATAGCCGGCGGCCTTCATGTTCAGCTTGGACGTGTCGAACCGGATCGCCGGCGCCACCAAGTCCTGGAGGATGCCGAGGATGGTCGGGTGGCGCATCACCTGCTCGTAGATCGGCGCCTGCAGGTGCGGGGTCTTGATCCGGCGGACCCGGGGCTCCTCGGGCGAGTGGCTGGGCTCCAGGTCGTAGACGTCGTCATGCGCCGTCACTCCGCGCGCCTTCTCGACCAGCTCCTCGGTGACCCGGCGCAGCTCCGCCACCTCGGCCTCCGACAGCACGTCCTTGACAACCAGGAACCCGTCCCGCTCGTAGGCGGCAATCTGCTCGCTGCTCAGCACGGCCATGTCCTGCCTCTCCCGATCTTGGTCGCCCACGCAACTGGTCGAGCCTGCGCTTGCCCGATGAAAACGTCAACATTCCGCCAGCGGAATCAGCAGCCGACCGTCGGCGGCCGACGATCCGCGAGGTGGCGCGCCAGGCCGGGGTGTCGACCGTCACCGTGTCCCGGGTCTGCAACGAGCCCGACAAGGTGGTGCCCGCAACCAGGGCCCGCGTCGAGGCGGCCATGCGCAGCCTGGGCTACATCCCGAACCTGGCGGCGCGCGCGATGCGCACCCAGGCGACTCGCACGATCGGCATCCTGATCCCGAGCCTCACTGCCTATCCCAACGCGGCGGTGGCCCAGGCGGCAGCCGACCGGCTGGCGGAGCGTGGCTATGCCATGCTGCTCGCCAGCAGCGACCAGCAGATCCAGCGGGAATGCGCGGCGCTCGACCTGCTGCGCACCCGGCAGGTCGACGGGATCATCCTCTACGTGTCCGACCAGACCGACCCGCAGGTCCAGGCGGGGCTGCGCGCGGTCGACGTCCCGCTGGTGCTGCTCGACCGGGACCTGCCGATCAGCGCCGACCGCGTCTGTACCGACCATGCAGCGGCGATGACCGCCTTGGTGGCCCGGCTGGCGCTGCTGGGCCACCGCCGCTTAGCACTGGTCCAGCAGACCTTTGCGATCCGGCCGACCCTGGAGCGGCGCCGGCACTTCCTGGCGGCAGGGCTGGCCGCCGGACTCGAGCCGGCAGGGCTGCTCCCAGTCGGCCTGGTGCCCGGCCAGGAAATGGCGGCCGAGCTCGGCCGGCTGCTCGACGACGAGAACCGGCCCAGCGCGGTGATCGCGGAAGGCAGCCGGCTGCTGCTGGCGCTCCTGCACGCCTGCCGGGAGCGGGGACTGACCGTACCGGAGGATCTGTCGCTCGCAGCACTCGATGCCGAGGACGTGGCCATGGCGGCGAGTCCCGAGGTGAGCTCGGTGGTGCGCGACTTCGGTGCCATCGGCCGGGCGGCAGCGGACATGATGCTGGCCCGCCTCGCCGATCCCGCCGCACCTGCCCGGATGGTCGAGCTGCCGAGCCGGTTCGTGGACCGGACCAGCCTGGCCCCTCCCGCTCATTCCCCTGGTGGACCGCCCTTCAGCCCGGCTTGACTGGGCGTGCTCGGAGGGACCATCTGCCTGATCCTAACGCGACCAGCTCCAGGGATCCCGCCATGCGTCCGCGCCGCTTCCTGACCGGCCTGGCCACTGCCCTGCTCCTGGCGCTCGGCAGCTCGCATGCCCACGCCCAGGCGCGCCCGGTCGGCGAGATCCTGGTGATGACCCAGAACCAGTATATCGGCGCCGACCTCGCCACCCTGTCCGGCGCCGGCTCGCCGTCGGAGCTGAACGAGGCGGTGCTGAGGCTCCTGCGTCAGGCGGCGGCCAGCCCGTTCCCGCCGCGCGGCGCGCGGCAGGCCGCCCAGATCCAGGCGCGCCGGCCGGAGCTGGTCGGCCTGCAGGAAGTCTTCCACTTAAGCTGCCGCGAGCTGCCGCCCAGGCCCGGTGCCTGCACCGACTCAAGCATCGCCGCCGCGTTCGGCGATCATCTCAGGACGACGCTTGCGGCACTGGATGCCAGCGGCGGCGGCTACGAGGTGGCGGCGAGGGTCGTGAACTTCGACCTGCGCGAGACCCTGTCGCAGCTGCCGGGGATCGGGCTGCTGCGCGGCCTGCCGTTCACGATCGACGGCAAGCTGGGCCTGCTTTCCGCCTACGACCAGGACGTGATCCTGCGGCGCCGGGACATCGCGACCAGCCCGGTGACCTTCCCCGGCTGCCGCCGCTCCGCCCAGGGTTGCAACTATCGTGCCGAGGCGAGCATCCCCCTGCCGCTGCCGGGCAATCTCGGCCGCATCGGCTTCAAGCGCGGCTTCGTGGCGGTGGACACGGTGATCCTGGGGCGCAGCTACCGGTTCGCGAACACCCATCTGGAGGTGGCAGCGCTGGGCGACGGCCCTCCCGGCTTCGCCGCCATTCAGGCGGCCCAGGCGGCGGAGCTCCTGGGGGCGCTAAACACGGCGCCACGCGCGCAGGCGGGACCGACCATCGTGGTGGGCGACTTCAACTCCGGCCCAGCCGATCAGCGGCCGGCACCGATCGTGTCGCCCTACCGCCGCTTCCAGGCCGCCGGCTTCCTGGACAGCTGGGCGGCAGGCTCACCACAGGCGCGAGGCTTCACCTGCTGCCAGGCCGCGGACCTGCGCAACCCGACCTCGATCCTGTTCGAGCGGATTGATCAGATCTTCGTGAGCAGGCCCACCCTGGTGCGCGCGGTCCGGCTGGACGGCAACCAGCCCGCCGCCAAGACCGCGCCGGTGAATGGCGTGCGCCTGTGGCCTTCGGACCATGCTGGCGTGGCTGCGTGGCTGCGTTTCTAAGCGGCGCAGCCCTGGCAGCACCACATCGATTGCATGGCGTTCGTTAACGGACGCGTGGTATGTTGGCCGAAGGATGGCCCCGGCGGAAGGGGGCGAGTCCGTTCCCGAACCAGCGCAGGATGTCTTGTCGATGCATCGTGGATTTCGTCGCCACCCCGTCGTCACGACCTGCCGTACCCTTCCACCGGTTGATCTTCGTCACTTTCCCGCTCGTCATGGCCGGCTAAATTATTACATGGTGGCTGGTTGAGCGGACCTGATTATAGGCTTGAACGAATGGTTCACGTCGCTTGCCGGATATTCCGGCTGATCCTGCCCTGCCCGGCGCGCACCTGCGCGGGTGCCATGGTCCTCTGCCTGTCGTGGCTCCTCCTGGCTGCGACCGGCGCACTCGCCGCCGAGCGCCCGGACCTGCGCCGCTGGCCGGGTGAGATCGACGTCATGACCCAGAACCAGTACCCAGGCGGCGATGTCGACGGGCTGCTCGATGCCGCGGAGGCCGGCGATCCCGGCGAGGCGGCAGTCGCCCTGCTCCGCCAGGTGGCCGAGAACTATTTCCCGCGCCGGGCCGAGCGTCAGGTGGCCGAGATCGTCCGCCGGCGTGCCGACCTAGTCGCCCTCCAGGAAGTCTATCGCCTGACCTGTCAGGACCTGCCGCCCGTGCCCGGCGCCTGCCGCGATCCAGCGATCGCCCGGGCATTCGGCGACCAGCTCGACGCGACGCTTGCCGCCCTGCGCGATCGCGGCGCCGACTACCGGGTTGC
>NZ_WUJP01000248.1 GCF_009806515.1 Geminicoccus flavidas
CGCCAGTGTGATCGACCTGGACCTGCGCGAGATCGAGACGGCCCTGCCGGGCGTCGGCAGGCTGCGCGGCATCCCGTTCACGATCGACGGCAAGCGCGGCCTGCTCAAGGGATATGGCCGCAACGTGATCCTGCGCCAGGCCGCGGTGGAGACGCGGCCGGTGGAGTTTGCCGGCTGCCTGCGCTCGGAGGACGGCTGCCGCTACCGGGCGGACTCGCCGCGCCCGCTGCCGGGCCTGGGCGCTGCCGCCCGCCTAACCGCGCAACACGGCTTCGTCGGGGTCGAGGCGACGATACGCGGGCGCAGCTTCCGCTTCGTTACCACGCGCCTGGCACACGACACGGAGCATGCGCCGGCCCAGGCCGCCGAGTTGGTCGCGGCGCTGGCCGCAGCGGCCGGGCCGGCCACGCCGCCGGTGATCCTGGCGGGCGAGTTCAGCGAGGGGCCGGACGCTTACGGACGAGCGCCTGAGGGCAGCGCCTATGCCGTTCTCACCAAGGCTAGACTGGTCGATGCCTGGAAGCTCCGCTACGGCAGCGTGCCGGGTGCCACCTGCTGCCAGCCGGCGAACCTGCGCAACCCGCGTGCGGACCTGACCCAGCGGGTCGACCTGATCTTCGTCCAGGAGCCGATCCAGTCGCGCCAGCTGCGGGTGGTGGGTGCGGAGGCTGCGAGCAGGACTTGGCCGCTCGATGGCTGGCGGTTGTGGCCGTCCGACCATGCCGGTGTGACCGCGCGGCTGGGCCTCAACGTAGCCCTGCCGACAGCCGAGTAGCGCTTCAGGCCGGCTCCGCCGGGGCCGGGAGGCGCACCAGGCTCATCGGCTCCTCGATGCCCTGGAACCGGGCGACCTCATGTTGCGCGGTCTGGCCGCCCAGCAGCTTCTGCACGCCCGGATAGTTCCACACGTCCTCCGTGAGCCAGATCTCGCCGGCGCCGGCCATCTGCTGAACCCGCGAGGCAATGTTCACGGTATGGCCGAAATAATCCAGCTGGTCGTTCAGCGTGACCGCGATGGCGGCACCGTGGTGGATGCCGATCTTGACTGCGACCGCCCGCTCCGATTGGCCGGCACTAAACCGCCGGATCGCGTCGCGCATCTCCAGGGCGGCCGCCACGGCCTGGGCCGCGTCCGGATAGACCGCCATCACCGCATCGCCGATCGTCTTCACAATCGCCCCGCCATGCTGGCGCGTGGCCTCGCGCAACCGGTCGAAATGCTGCTGCACCAGCTCGAACGCGTTCAGGTCACCGATCCGCTGGTAAAGCCGGGTCGAGCCCTTGATGTCGGTGAACAGCAGCGCCACGTCGCGGATCGCCAGCCCCTGGGCCCCGCCGATGGTCTCCGAGCGGAACAGGCTGCGGAAGGTCTGGCTGGTGAGCAGATGCTTGCCGGTGAGGTACGGCTCGAAGCGCAGAAAGCCATAATCCTCCCCCGCTGCACCCCGCAGGATCGCCACGATGCCGCGCTCGGGCGTATCGTTGGTGATGTCGATGGCAACCGGGCCCGGGGCGATGGCGGCCTGGTCGGGTACATAGTCCTGGCCGCGCCAGGTGAGTGCCAGGCGCTGCGGCACCTCGGCCGGCCGGCCCTCCACCCGGATGGCGAACCCGGCATCCGCGTCGCGGCTCAGCCCGAACACCATGCCTTCCGCCGCCTCGAAGGCGAAGCTCCGGGTCTTCCCCGGCTCCAGATAATCGATGCCGCGCAGGGCCTGCCGGCACGCCTCGATGAATGGCGTCCCGTCGGGAGTGATGCCTTCGCGCACGCCGCGGAAGACGTAGATGTAGTCGAACGGCTCCAGCGTCTCCGGGCGATGGTAGCGGATCGCGCGGACGTTCGGCGACACGGTGAAGTACACGGCGATGAAGTCGTCCAGCGCCGCCTCGTAGTCGTGGTGGCATTCCGGACAGCGATAGCGGCTGTTGAGCGCGCGCAGATGGGCAAAACTCTTCACCGCGCAGGCGCAGCGCGGGCAGACCAGCAACCAGTCCATCTCGAACAGGCCAAGGGATGCGGCGTGCAAGAACAGGTCGACCGCCTCCTCGGTGGCGACGCCGCGCTCCTTCGCGAAGGTGAGCGGGTTGACGCGGAACAGGTCCCCGTCCTCGCCGGCCGTGATCAGGGCCTCC
>NZ_WUJP01000249.1 GCF_009806515.1 Geminicoccus flavidas
AGCCGCGACACCACCCTGGGGCTCCAGGAGCGCGCCGCCTCGAGTTCGCCCAGTGCCCGGTCGAGGGAGACTGCATCGACGATCCCGGCCATGGCCTGCCTCCGCACCACGCAGCCTTAGCCGCGGGGACGCGATGCTAGGAGCGAAGCTCGGCTCCGCCAACCCGCTGGCAGGCCATTCGTCCGTCATCTGCCGGTGTATGGCGGACGCCGCTCGAACAGGCACGATGCATGCATCTGGCGGGCTTCGAAGGCCGTCAGGACCGGGCTGGTCCAAGAACAGCTCCGCCGCTCGGCCCGGATCAGCTCATGCAGGTGGCGACGGAGGCCGGCGAGCGAGAGGTCGGCGAAATATTCCGGTTGGCTCACGATCAGCGCCAGTTCGAGACCGCCGAGCGGCGGGATGTCCCGGCAAACGAGGCCCAGCGGCTGCCGTACCAGCGTGCTGCTCAACGCTCCGGCAGTTCCTCCGCCCCCGCACGCAGCGGCGGCTCGCGCGAGGGTCGGCGACGGGTGCGCACCGGGCCCTGGTCGAACAGGCCCGCCTGGTTACCCCAGATGTCCCAGCCCGGTCGGCTGTCCCGCCCGAACATCTCCAGATAGGGCCCATCGCATAAGGCCTCGATCCGGTCACGCACCTCGTTGGGCTTGCGCGAATGCTCGCGCCTGGGTGCCACCACCAGCCGCTTGACCCCGCCCGAGCGACGTTTGGGCTTGCCGCGGGTGGCGAGCAGGCAGAGCTCCGGATTGGCGCGGGTCCAAAAGCCCATGCCGGTGAAGAAGCCGTCCCCGGAACGGTTCTGCTTGGTCCAGTGGAAGCCCACCGTCTTGTAGGTGAAGCCCCAGGCGCGGATCACTTCCAGGCCACGCGGCAGGAGCGGGTCGGTGATCCACATCAGGAGCACGGCGTCCTTAGCTGCCCAGTCCGCCACCGGCAGGGCCGCGATGCCGTCGATGCCGAGCGTGTCGTAATGCGCCTCGGCGCTGCGGCCCTTGCCCCGTTCCGACCAGGTGCCGAACGTCCAGGGCGGGTCGGCATAGATGGTCCGATAACTGCCCGCCTTGGGCGGCGGGGCCAGGCTCATCGACCGGCCGCCCGGGCCACCTCGTCGACCGACACCCAGGTTCCGGTCCTGGCCGACATCAGCATGGCGTCGATCACCGCCTGGATCTCGGCGGCCTCGCGGAAGTCCGGCACGGGCCGCTGCCCCTGCCCGCACAGGCTGCGCACGATCTCCGCGACCTCGATGGTCTTGATGTCGTTGAAGCCGAGCTGGTGGCCGGGTGCGGGGATGAACCCGGCATAGTCCTTGTGCGCCGGGGTGGCCGGGATCTCGACCCAGCCATCGAGCGCCGGCGTGCGGCCCGTCACATAGAGCTTCAGCTCGTTCATCCGCTCCATGTTCAGCACGAGCGCGCCCCTGGAGCCGGTCAGCTCTACCACCTGGTACATCTTGCGCCCGGTCGCGACCCAGGACGCCTCCAGCGTGCCCTTCGCCCCACCGGCGAAGCGGACCAGTGCCCGGGCCTGGTCGTCGACCTCGACCACCTGGCGTCCGCCCTCGCGGGTCGGCCGCTCGGCGACCACCGTGTCGAGGTCGGCGGACAGGGTCTCGATCGGCCCGACCAGATAGCGGGCGAGGCTCACGATGTGGCTGCCGAGATCGGCCACGGCACCCGCCCCGCCCTTCGGGTCCAGCCGCCAGGTCCAGGGGCCGTCCGGGTCGGTCATGTAGTCCTCGGCATGGATGCCGCGGAAGTTCCAGACCTCGCCGATCTCGCCGCTCCGGACGATGTCACGGGCCAGCTCGGTCATCGGGTTGCGCAGGTAGTTGAAGCCGACGAAGGTCGGCACGCCCGCCACCTCCGCCTCCCTCGCCAGGGCGAACGCGGTGGCGGCGTCTGGCGCCAGCGGCTTCTCGCAATAGAGCGGCTTCTTCGCCTGGATCACCGCCCGGCACATCGGCGCGTGCAGGATGTTCGGCGTGGTGACGTCGACCAGGTCCACCTCGGGATCGTCCACCAGGGCCTGCCAGTCGGCAGTGGCGCGGGCAAAGCCGAAGCCCTGGGCGGCGCGATTGGCGGTCGCCCCGTCGACATCGGCGAGCAGCTCCAGATGCGGCGTGATCGGCAGGGGGAAGGTCGCCGCCGCGGCACGCCAG
>NZ_WUJP01000250.1 GCF_009806515.1 Geminicoccus flavidas
GCGAGCGCATGGCTGCGGCCCATGAAGCCGCTGCCAATCAGCCCGACATTGAGCCGCTTCATGCCAGCACCTCCCGGTTGACCACCACGGCCGGGTCCAGCCGCCCCGCCAGCCCCGCCACGACGTTGGTTGCCGACTCCACCGCCATCCGCACCATCGCTTCCTGCGTGACCCCGGCGACATGGGCGGTGACCAGGGCGTTCGGCAGGCCGAACAGCGGATGGTCCAGAGGTGGCGGCTCGCGGTCGAACACATCCAGCCCGGCGCCACGCAACCGGCCCTCCTTCAGGGCCTGGACCAGCGCCTGCTCGTCGACGATCCCGCCGCGCGCGGTGTTCACCAGGATCGCCCCCGGCTTCATCCGCGCCAGCATCCCTGCGTCGAACAGGTTCACGGTAGCTACCGTGCGCGGCACGTGCAGGCTGACCACATCGGCCTCGGCCACCGCCGGCTCCAGATCTTCCGCCTTGCTGCAGCCGGGCAGGGCCGGCGCGAACGGGTCGAACACCGCGACCTGCATGGCGAACGCCAGCGCCCGCTGCGCCAGCTCCCGGCCGATCCGCCCGCCGCCCACCAGCAGCAGCCGCTTGCCGTTCAGCTCGATCGCATGATTGCCGTGCCGCCAGCCCCAGTCGCCGGAGCGCAGCGCCTGATCGTGCTCACGGCCGCGCTTGGCCAGCTCCAGCATCATCCAGAACGCATGCTCGGCGACCGAGACGGCGTTGGCGGTGGCGGCGATGGCGAGCGGAATGCGGCGCTCGGTCAGGTAGCCGACGTCCAGGTTGTCGTAGCCGACACCGTGGCGGGACACGACCTGGAGCCGGGGTGCCGCGTCCAGGAGGTCGGGCGGCATCGGCATGGTCCGCACCAGCAGGCCGTTCGCCTCCGGCAGCCGGGCGCGCACAGCTTCGGGATCGGCCTCCTCGATCATCTCGAAGGTGACGCCCGGCGCTGCGCGCAGCACCGCCAGCCCGGCCTCGACCACCCGGCCCACCACCAGGACGTGCGGCATCTCAGTAGGTCCCGCCGTTGCCGCCGGGTGCCGGGCGGTCCTGCATGGCGGCAGCGACGTTGGCCGCCTCGGCCGCCATGAAGCGGGCATCCGAGCCGACCGTGACAAGGTCGAACCCGGCGGCGATCATCTTCTTGGCATAGGCGGCCGAGCCGTTATGGATGCCGGCTTTCAGCCCGTGTGCCTTGACCCGCGCGATGATGTGCCGGATCGCATCCACCACCGCCGGCTCCTCGGGGTCGAAGCGCGGCGGGTAGCCCAGCGAGGCGGCGAGGTCGGACGGGCCGACATAGACCGCGTCCAGCCCGGGCACGCTCAGGATGTCGTCGAGATTGGCCAGCGCCTCGCGGGTCTCGATCATGGCGAACGCCACGATCTCGTCATTGGCCTTGGCCGGATAGCTCGGCCCGTGCGCGTAGAGGGCTCGGATCGGGCCGAAGCTGCGGGTCCCTCTCGGCGGGTAGCGCATCACCGACAGGAAGGCCTCCGCCTCCGCCCGGTTGTTCACCATCGGGCAGATCACGCCCATCACCCCGGCATCCAACATGCGCTGGATGATGCCGGGCTCGTTCCACGGCACCCGGCACAAGGGCGTGGTCCTGGTGGTGGCGACCGCCTGGAGCATGGTGATCGCCGTCTGATAATCGGCGACGCCGTGCTGCAGGTCGACGGTCAGGGTGTCGAAGCCCTGGTGCGCCATGATCTCGGCGGAAAAGGACGAGGGGATCGCCAGCCAGCCATTCAGCGCGGCCTTGTCTTCTGCCCAGATCTGCCGGAGCCCGTTCGGCTGCATCCGCTCAGCTCCCTTTCAGCTCGATGGTTTTGCCGGAGTTCAACGCTTCGAGTGCCGCATCCGCAAGAAGCAGGGCGCGCCGGCCGTCCTCGAAGCCGACCGGGACCGGCCTGCCCTCGGTCACCGCGTCGATGAACGCATCCAGTTCGGCGCGATAGGCCTCGGCGT
>NZ_WUJP01000251.1 GCF_009806515.1 Geminicoccus flavidas
AGCGCTCGATGAAGAAGTCGAGCAGCGGATCCTGCGCCTCAGTCGTGGTCTTGCCCCAGCGGCGCAGCGTGGTGGCGCGGCGGTTGCCGACCTGCAGCATGCCGTTTTCGCCGAACGCCTCCAGGCGCTGGTCGTAGCCATAGACCGCGCGGCGCGAGCAGTTGATGTGGACCAGCGTGCCGGATGCGGCCTTGAGCGTCACCATGGCGGTGTCGATGTCGCCCAGCCGGCCGATCTCCGGATCGACCATGACCGAGGCCATGGCCGACACCGCGACCGGCTCCTCGCCCAGCATGAAGCGCGCCAGGTCGAAATCATGGATCATCATGTCGCGGAACAGGCCGCCCGACACCTTTAGATAGGCGGCAGGCGGCGGGCCCGGGTCGCGCGAGGTGATCACCAGGAGCTCGAGCCGGCCGATCTCGCCGGCCAGGAGCGCGGTGCGAACCGTCTGGAAGGACGGGTCGAAGCGCCGATTGAAGCCGATCTGCACGATGGGCGAGAGCAGCTGGATCTCCTTCCAACAGGCATCGACCCGCGCGATGTCCAGATCGATCGGCTTCTCGCACAGGATCGCCTTGCCCGCCCGGGCAGCGCGGGTGATCAGGTCGACATGGGTGTCGGTGGAGGACGCGATCAGCACCGCGTCCACCCCACCGATGCCCAGCAGCTCGTCGACGTCGCGCGCTGCAGGGCAGCCATGCCTGGTCGCCACCGCCTCAGCGGCCGCCGGCACCACGTCGAACACGGCGGCGAGCTGCGCGCGCGGATGGTTCGCGATCGCGTCGGCGTGCATCCGCCCGATGCGCCCGCAGCCGAACAAGCCGAACCGGACCATGCCGCCTCCCTGGATCTTCTTGCCTCTGGCGGACAGGTCTAGCAGCGGAGGTCAGGAAGCGGGAGGCTTGGGATCGATCGGCACCGCCCCGGCCAGACCCAGCGTGTCCTCGATGGCGGCGGCATGACGCAGCAGCCCGGCCTCGTCGCGCGGCCGGCCCACCAGCTGCAGGCCGACCGGCAGGCCCGCCCGCGTGAAGCCGCAGGGAATGCTGATCGCCGGGCAGGCGGTGAGCGTGACCGCATAGGCGATCGCCACCCAGTCGATATAGCTCGGGAAGCGATGGCCGTTCAGCTCCGCCAGGTAGCGGATGCCATGCGCGAAGGGCGGGACGATCGCCGTGGGTGTCAGCAGCAGCTCGTGCTCGGCCAGGAAGGCGGCCGCCCGGCGCTGCAGCTCGCCGCGCGCCCGCTGTGCCTGGCCGATCCTGTCGGCATCCAGCGCCATGCCCTGCTCGATGTTCCAGACCACTTCCGGCTTGAGCTGGTCGCGATGGTCGCGCAGCAGCGGGCCGCTGTTGGTGGCATACAGGGCAGCGCGCAGGACAGTGAACGTATCGCTGGCCGGGGCCAGGTCCGGCTGGGCCAGGGTCACAGCGACGCCGGCCGCACGCAGCCGCTCCACCGCCGCCTGGCAGACCGAGACGACCTCCTCGTCCACCGGCGTGATCCCGCCTAGGTCGGCCGAGAAGGCGAGCCGTGCCGGCAGCCGTGCCTCTGCCACCGCGCGGCGGTGCTGGTCGAGCTCGGATGGCCAAGACAACGGGTCGCGCGGGTCGTGCCCGGCCATCACGTCGAGGAACAAAGCGAGGTCGCGCACGTCGCGCGCCATGGGCCCCTCCACCGATAGCGTCTGGAAGGGATCACGCTGCGGCCCGGCCGGCACCCGGCCGGGCGAGGGACGAAAGCCGACGATGCCGCAGAACGAGGCGGGCGTGCGCAAGGAGCCGCCGAGATCGGAGCCGGTCGCGAGCCAAGCCTCGCCGGTCGCGAGCGCCACGGCCGCGCCGCCCGAGCTACCGCCGCAGGTCCGGCCGGTATCCCAGGGATTCGAGGTGACGCCGAACACCTCGTTGAAGGTGACTGCACCCGCGCCGAACTCGGGCGTGTTGGTCTTGCCCAATACGATCCCGCCGGCCGCCTCGATCCGCTCGACCAGATAGTCGGACGTTTCCGGCACATGGTCGCGCCAGATCGGCGAGCCGTAGGTGGTGCGCACGCCCGCCACGTCGACCAAGTCCTTGACCAGCACCGGAAGGCCGGCCAGCGGGCCACGCTGTTCCGGTGTCAGGCGCTCCAGCCGCTCTGCATGGGCCATGGCGCGCTCCCGGCAGAGCGTCGGCACCGCGTTCACCTTGGGCTCGACCTGGGCAATCCGGTCCAGCGCGGCATCGACCGCCTCGCTCGGCCGAAGCTCGCCTCGAGCGAGGGCCGCCACCATCGCGCGGGCGGAACGGCGCCAAAGATCCTGCATGATGCGTCTCCTTCTGCTGACCGGGTGCAGCAGGACAACCCGAAATGCAACGGGGCCGCATGGAGCGGCCCCGTCGGTTCGATGAAAGAATCGGCTGACGTCAGTGGACGTCGGCCCAGACCTTCCGCTTGTAGAGGTAGAGCAGCACGGTCAGCACGATCAGGAACAGCATGACCTTGATGCCGGTCTGCTTGCGCTCCTCCATCTTGGGCTCGGCCGCCCAGGCGAGGAACTGGGTGACGTCGCTGGCCATCTGGTCGACGGTGGCCGGGGTCCCGTCGTCATAGGTGATCTGGTCGGGCATGAGCGGCGGCGGCATGCCGATGCGGTGGCCTGGGAAGTAATGGTTGTAGTACTGGCCCGGCGCCAGCTCCTCGCCGGCCGGCGGGTCGTCATAGCCGGTCAGCAGGGAGAAGACGTAGTTGTCGCCGTCATGGCGCGCCTTCGACATCAGGGAGAGGTCGGGCGGGTAGGCCCCGCCATTGGCGGCACGAGCCGCCTGCGGGTTGGGGAACGGCGAGGGCATGGTGTCCGAGGGCCGGGCCGGCCGCTCGAACATCTCGCCATTCTCGTCCGGCCCGTCGGTCACCGTGTAGGCGGCCGCCAGCGCCTTGACCTCGTCCTCGTTGAAGCCGAGATCGGCCAGCGAGCGGAAGGTCAAGTACTTGGCGGCATGACAGGCGTGGCAGACCTCCTGGTAGACCTTGAAGCCACGCTGCAGGGCAGCCCGGTCGAAGGTGCCGAAGAAGCCGTCATGCGGCCAGGAGATCTGCTTGGGCTCGGCCGCACCCTCGGCCGCCTGGGAGCCGGCGGACCACAGGGCGACGCCGGCGGCGACCAGGAGAGCGGATAGTTTCAGGAGACGCATCACTTACTCCGCCGGCTGAGCGGCAGCGCCGTGGGACAGGACCGGCTTGCCGATGCTGTCCGGCAGCGGGCGCGGACGCTCGAACTTGCCGAGCAGCGGCATGATCACCAGGAAGTGGACGAAGTAGTAGAGCGTCGCGATCTGGCCAATCAGCACGACCGTCGGCGTGGGGACCTCGCCGCCGGCCCAGTGCAGCACGACCACGTCGATCACGAGCAGCC
>NZ_WUJP01000252.1 GCF_009806515.1 Geminicoccus flavidas
AGAACACCCACTTGTAGATCGGCCGGAACGTGGCGCTGCGCACCCGGCTGGTGTCGAGCCAGGGCAGGACCAGCAGCACCAGGATCGAGCCGAACATCGCGATGACGCCCATCAGCTTCTCGGTGATGCCGAGGTAGCCGAAGATCGCGAGCGGGGTGAACAGGCTCTCGTACACGGTCGAGCGCAGGATCGCGTAGAACGGCAGGAAGTACCATTCCGGCACGATATGAGCCGGCGTCACCAGCGGGTCGGCCGGGATGTAGTTGTCCGGATGGCCCAGCGAGTTCGGGTAGAAGAACAGGAAGTAGGAGAAAAACAGGAAGAACACCGACAGGCCCAGCAGATCCTTCACCGTGTAGTACGGATGGAAGGGGATCTTGTCCTTCTTGCTGACGTCGATGCCGATCGGGTTGTTCGAGCCGTGGGTGTGTAAGGCGATCAGGTGCAGGAACACCACGCCGACCAGCACGAACGGCAGGAGGTAGTGCAGCGAGAAGAACCGGTTGAGCGTCGGGTTGTCGACCGCGAAGCCGCCCCACAGCCAGGTGACGATCGGGTCACCGATCAGCGGGAAGGCCGAGAACAGCGAGGTGATGACCTGTGCACCCCAGAAGCTCATCTGGCCCCAGGGCAGGACGTAGCCCATGAAGGCGGTGGCCATCATCAGAAGCAGGATCACGACGCCCAGCATCCACAGGAGCTCGCGCGGCGCCTTGTAGGAGCCGTAATAGAGCCCACGGAACATGTGGATGTAGGTCACGATGAAGAACATCGAGGCGCCGTTCGCATGGGCGTAGCGCAGCAGCCAGCCATAGTTCACGTCGCGCATGATTCGCTCGACGCTGTCGAACGCCATGTCGGCATGCGGCGTGTACTGCATCACCAGCACGATGCCGGTGATGATCTGCAGCGTCAGCATGACGCCGGCCAGCGACCCGAAGTTCCACCAATAATTGAGATTGCGGGGCGTCTGATAGACGACCGCATCGTTGTAGAGCGCACTTACGATCGGAAGCCTGTCGTCGATCCAGCGGAGCAAACTGCTCTTGAAGACGACTTTTCCGGAGCCCGCCGCCATGTTCGTCCCTTTGCTCGCGGTCCGGCGCCTCGGTCGGTCCCCCGGGCGCCACCGCATCCACTTCTTGTACGTCGGCTCAGCCGATCCGGGCCACGGTGTCGGAGATAAATTCATACTCCGGCACGGGCAGGTTGAGCGGCGCCGGCCCCAGGCGGATCCGCCCGGACGTGTCGTAGTGCGAGCCATGGCAGGGGCAGAACCAGCCGCCGAAGTCGCCGCGGTCGTCGGTTGACTTGTTGCCAAGCGGCACGCAGCCGAGATGGGTGCAGTTGCCGCCGACGATCAGGAAGGCCTCCTTGCCGGCCTTCACCCGCTCCTCGTCGGTCTGCGGGTCCTTCAGCGCGGAAAGCGGCACCGCCCTCGCCTCCTCGATCTCGGCAGGCGTGCGATGGCGCACGAAGGTCGGCTTGCCGCGCCACATCACGGTGATGCCCGAACCTTCCGGAACCTGGGACACGTCCACCTCGGTGGACGACAACGCGAGGACGTCGGCCGAAGGGTTCATGCTGCTGATGAGCGGCCACACCATCGTACCGGCGCCGATGGCAACCGCCGACCACGTGACCACGTCGAGCACGTCGCGCCGGGTGGCGCCGCCGCTCTCGCCGTGTCGAACCGTCGTTTCGGCCATGTGAATGCGCCTCTCCATGGGGCATGTCAGGAAAGCGGGGCGGAAGATACGGAGGGTGCAGCGCCCCGACAAGCGACGATCGGTCGCACAAGTCCATGAAGGTGCTCGCAAATTTCGTCAGGCACGAATCACTCCAGGAAAGCGCGGACGTGGAGCGGCAACAGACCGGCATCGAGATCGCCATGTACTGCCCGGACCAGGCGGGCAATGTCGGTGCTGCGGTCCGGCTGGCGGCATGCTTGGGCATCGGGCTGCACATCATCGAACCCTGCGGGTTTCCGCTGGACGACCAGCGGATGCGGCGGGCAGGCATGGACTATCTCGAGCTGGCGTCGCTCCGCCGCCACCAGGACTGGGCCTCGTTTCGCGCGGCACTGGCGAACGGTCCGCAGGGGACGCCGCGTCGGATGGTCCTGTTGAGCACACACGCCGAATGCCGCTACGATCGCTTCGCGTTCCGGAGGACCGACATCCTCCTGCTCGGCAGCGAGAGCGCTGGCGTCCCGCCGGAAATCCATGCACAGGCCGAAGCCCGCGTGCGGATCCCGATCCGTCCGGAGGCCCGTTCCTTGAACCTGGTCGTGGCAGCCGCCATGGTCCTCGCCCATGCGGCGCAGGCGACCGGCCTCTTCGACGGGATCGAGCGGGAGCGGCAGGTGCCGGAAATGGACCCAGGACGGGGACGGACGACGTGAGGGACGACGACGAGCGCTGCGGCCGCGCGCGCGCCTGGTTCGAGGCGCTGCGCGACCGGATCTGCCAGGCCTTCGAGGCGATCGAGGACGAGTACGCACCGGGCAAGGCGCCGATGCGCTTCGAGCGGCGGCCCTGGCAGCGCGAGGGCGGCGGCGGCGGGGTCATGGCGCTGATGCGCGGCCGGGTGTTCGAGAAGGTCGGGGTCAACGTCTCGACCGTGCACGGCAAGTTCGCGCCGGAGTTCGCCAAGGCGATCCCGGGTGCCGCTGAGGATCCGAGCTTCTGGGCGTCCGGGATCTCGCTGGTGGCCCACCTGGTTAACCCGCACGCCCCGCCCGCGCACATGAACACGCGTCACATCGTAACGACGCGGCGCTGGTTCGGCGGGGGTGCCGACCTGAACTCGATCATCCCAATCGCCGAGGACACCGCCGATTTCCATCTGGCGCTGCAGGATGCCTGCGACCCGTTCGACCCGGAGCGCTACGCCCGCTACAAGGCCTGGGCCGACGACTATTTCTTCATCCCGCACCGGGGCGAGGCGCGCGGTGAGGGCGGCATCTTCTACGACTACCTGGAGGACGATTTCGAGCACGACTTCGCCTTCACCAAGTCGGTGGGCGAGGCGTTCCTCGACGTCTATCCGCGGATCGTGCGCCGGCGGATGCACACGCCCTGGACCGAGGCCGACAAGCAGTTGCAGGCCGTCAAGCGCGGCCGATACGTCGAGTTCAATCTGGTTTACGATCGCGGCACCCAGTTCGGGCTCAAGACCGGCGGCAACCCCGAGGCGGTGCTCATGTCGCTGCCGCCTTCCGCCGCCTGGCCGTGATCGCTACTTCTCCCTCACGCCGAAGAACCGAGGCAATTCAATGGACATCGAGCGCATCCCCCCGGGCAAGAACCCGCCGCACGAGATCAACGTCCTGATCGAGGTGCCGCTGCGCTCCGACCCGATCAAGTACGAGTACGACAAGCAGACCGGCGCGATCTTCGTCGACCGCTATCTGTACACGACCATGTTCTATCCGTGCAATTACGGCTTCATTCCCAACACCCTGTCCGAGGACGGCGATCCCCTGGACTGCATGGTCGTCGGGCGGATGGCGGTGATGCCTGGGGCGATCCTGCGCGCCCGTCCCATCGGTGTGCTGAAGATGGAGGACGAGGCCGGGATGGACGAGAAGATCCTGGCGGTGCCGGACGACAAGATCACGCTGATCAACAGCAAGGTGCAGAACTACCTGGATATTCCGGAAATAGACATCAAGCGGATCCAGCATTTCTTCGAGCACTACAAGGATCTCGAGCCGAACAAGTGGGTCAAGGTGCTGGGCTGGGGCGACGTGGACGAGGCCAAGGTCGTGATCCAGGAAGCCATCGAGCGTGAGAAGAACCGAAAAAACGGATGATTATTATTCTGTCACAGTAATGTACAACTTGGTCCGGATCTTGACTTCAAGATCCGGATCCGTGACATTGACTCCCCTGGAAGCCGTTGGCGGGCCATTCGCGGGACCGGGGAGACTCCGGCCGGTCGATGCCCATGCTTCCCAGGGAGGAACGAGGTGCAGCGACGGATCATCCCCGACCTCGTCAGCGGCAGGCAGGAGCTGATCATCCTGCCCCGTGCCGCCACCGTCGCCGAGGCGGCGTTGCGCATGTATCGCCTGGGTGTGGACGCAGTGCTGGTGGCCGAACGCGACCGCCTGCTTGGGATCTTCACCGAGCGCGACCTGACCCGCTGCATCGCCTTCCAGCTCGAACTGGGCTCGACCCCGCTGGGCTTGGTCATGACCCGCGGCCCGCAGACCGTCCGCCCCCAGGAATCCGCTTCCGTGGCGCTGGAGCGGATGCGAGCCGGCCGCTTCCGCCACCTCCCGGTGGTCGACGAGGGCCGGCCACTGGGCTTGGTGTCGGTGCGGGACCTGTTCGACCTGGTGCGTCCGGAGCCGGACGACGAGCCGCGCGGCCGCGCGGCTCGGTCGAGCCCGGAGAGCTACGACGCGGTCGCCGCCTGAGCGACCGCGCCTCTTGGAATTGGCCGCTCAGTTCTTAACCGTGTCTTCCAGAAAGAACCGGCCGAGCGGATTCTGGTAGAAATTCTCGATGCTCTTGCGCGAGACGTTGACGAACGGGCTGTAGTATAGGTCGATCCAGTGGACGTCGTCCTTGGCGATGACCTGGATCTCCTTGTACAGCGCCTCGCGCTTGGCTGGATCCATCTCGACCCGGGCCTGATCCACCAGCTCCTTAACCTTCGGATTGTTGTACCGGGTCATGTAGTTCATGTTGGTGTCGTGGCCCAGCACGAAGGTCGTCTTCTGATCCGGGTCGATGACGTCGTTGGTCCAGTAGTTCTCGGCCAGGTCATACTCACCGGCGACCTCGATGTCCCAGGCAGTGCTAGGATCGACCTTCTGCAGGTTGACCGTCACCCCGGCCTTGGCGAGCTGCTCCTGGATCAGGACTGCGGTCTGCTCCCAGGTCTGCGCACCCGCCTCGACCAGATAGTTCAGGGTCAGGTCGCTTTCCCCCGCCTCTGCCAGGAGCTGCTTGGCCTTCTCCGGGTCGTAGGGCCGCTGCAGGTTGTCTTCGTTGTGGTACAGCGCGCCCCTCGGGATGTAGGAGTTCGCCACCTCGCCCACACCGAACGTGACCGTGTCGACGATCGCCTGCTTGTCGATCGCGAAGTCCAGCGCCTGGCGGACCTCCTTCTTGGCGAGTGCCGGGTGCTCGTGGTTGAGCAGCAGATGGTCCTCGCGGGTGGAGGGGTCCTTGTGCACGGTGAGGTCGGGGTTCTTCTCCAGCTCGGCTACGCTGGAGAAGGGCACGAAGATCGCCGCGTCCAGCTCGCCCGCCTGCACCTTCAGCATCCGGGTATTGTCGTCCGGCACCGAGATCCATTCGACCCCGTCCAGCTTGACCTTGTCCGCCTCCCAGAACTCCGGGTTGCGCTCCAGCACGACCTTGTCGCCGCGGATCCACTCCTTGACCTTGAAGGCGCCCGACGCGACCGGCATCTCGCCAAAGTCGATCTCGTCCGCCTCGATCGCGGCCTTGGACAGGACCGAGACGCCCGGCATGGCGAGCGACGCCAGGAACGGTGCCGACGGCGCGTTCAGCGTCACCACCAGCGTCCGGTCGTCCTTGGCCTCGGCCGTCTTCACCACCTGATAGCTGTCACTCCACAGCGATTCCTCGCTGTCGCGGATGCGCAGGATTGAGAAGGCCGCGTCCTCCGCCGTGATCGGGCTGCCGTCGGAGAACTTCGCGTCGCGCATCTTGAAGGTGTAGGTCAGCCCGTCCGGCGACATCTCCCAGCTCTCGGCTAGGCCCGGCACCAGCTCCTTGCCAGTCCGGTCGACCCGGACCAGCACGTCGTGGACGTTCATGAACACCCAGAAGTCGACGTTCTGCGCGGTCTTGATCGGGTCGAACGTGGTGCCGTCCTCGCGCCGGCCGATGGTCAGGACACCGCCCTCGGCGAGCGCCAGGCTCGATCCCAGTACGCTACCGGCAAGCAGGGTCACCAGCGCCAGGGCATGAATGGTGCGACGTCTCATCGATTCGACCTCCCTATGAGATGGCAGCGGCCCTCAGGCGGGCACCGGTGCCGGACGATAAAGCAGACAGGCGACCTCACGGTCCTCGACCGGCACCAGCGGGGGCGGCTGCCCCCCGGCGCAGGCGGCGAAGGCCCTGGGGCAGCGGGGATGGAGCGCGCAGCCGGCAGGCAGGCGCAGAGGGCTCGGCGGCTCGCCGGCCAGGATCGCCTCGGGCAGCGGCCGGTCGGGGTCGATCTCCGGAATCGCCCGGATCAGCGCGTCGGCATAAGGGTGCAGCGGCCGGCCGAACACCTGCTCGGTCGGTCCTTCCTCGACGATCCGGCCGAGATACATGACCGCCACCCGGTCGCATAAGCGCCGGACCAGGGCCAGGTCGTGGGCGATGAACACCAGCGCCAGGCCGATCCGCTCCTTCAGCTCGATCAGCAGGTTGATGATCTGCGCCTGGATCGAGACGTCGAGTGCCGCCACGCACTCGTCGGCAATCACCAGCTTCGGCTCGATCGCCAGTGCCCGGGCGATCCCGACCCGCTGGCACTGCCCGCCGGACAGGCTGCCCGGCCGCCGTGCCGCGAACTCCGGGCGCAGGCCGACCATGGTCAGCAACTCGGCGACCCGCCCGGCCACGCCGGAACGCGCCACCTTGCCGTGGACGCGCAGCACCTCGGCCAACGTCTCGCCCACCTGCAGGCGCGGGTTCAGGGAGTTCAGCGGGTCCTGGAAGATCATGGCGGTCTGCCGGCGCAGTGCTGCCCAGGCCGCGCGGCTCTCCACCGCCTCGCCGGAAAAGCGCAGGCTGCCGCCGGAGAGCGGGGTCAGGCCCATCATCGCCCGGCCGAGCGTGCTCTTGCCGCAGCCGCTCTCGCCCACCAGACCCAGCGTCTCGCCCGGCCGCACCGTCAGCGACACGCCGTTGACCGCCCGCACCGCACCGCCGCTGCCGCGGAACTGCACCACCAGGTCCTTCGCCTCCAGCAACGGCGCGCTCATCGGCCGAACTCCAGGACCGGCGCCTCGATCGGGTAGAGGCAGGCCGCTTCTCTGCCGTCGCCCTTGGCTTCCAGCGGCGGCACCACTTCCCGGCAGCGCGGCTGCGCCCGCGAGCAGCGCGGATGGAAGCGGCAGCCCGGCGGCATCGCACCAACCAGGGGCGGCTGGCCCGGGATGGTCGGCAGGAGGCCCTGGCCCCCACCGCTGGCCGGCTGGCAGCGGATCAGGGCCGCGGTGTAGGGATGATGCGGGCTGCTCAGGACCCGGCGCTTGTCACCCTGCTCGGCGATCCGGCCAGCATACATCACCGCAATCCGGTCGCAGGTCTGGGCGACCACGCCCAGATCGTGGGTGATGATCAGGATCGCTAGGCCGCGCTTGTCGCGCAGGTCCAGCAGCAGGCGCAGGATCTGCGCCTGGATGGTGACGTCCAGGGCGGTGGTCGGCTCGTCGGCGATCACGAGCTGCGGGTCGCAGGCAAGGGCGGTCGCGATCATGGCGCGCTGGCGCATCCCGCCTGACAGCTCGTGCGGGTAGTTGTCGATCCGTGCCGCCGGGTCCGGAATGCCGACCTGGCGGAGCAGCTCGATCCCGTGCGCCCGCGCTTCCCGCCGGGACAGGCCCAGATGGTGGCGTACCGCCAGACCGATCTGGTCGCCGATCCGCATGACCGGGTCCAGATGACTGGACGGGTTCTGGAAGATCATGCCGATCCGCCGCCCGCGCACCCGGCCCATCGCCAGGGCATCGAGGCCAACCAGTTCCTGGCCTCTGAGACGCACCGAGCCGGCAGTGATCGCGAGCGAGCCCGAGGGCAGGAGGCCGATCACCGCCCGGCAGGTCACGGTCTTGCCCGACCCGCTCTCGCCGACCAGGCCCAGCACCTGACCTTGTGCCACCGCAAAGCCCACGTCCTCGACCACGCTGCCGCGACCGGACATGACGGTCAGTCCCTGGACCTCAAGCAGGGCATCGCTCATTCGCGCACCCCCAGCAGTTCGCCCAGCCCGTCGGCCAGGAGCGAGAAGCCGAAGGCCAGTACCACGATCGCCAGGCCCGGGAAGGTGGTGATCCACCAGGCGGTGGTGATGAAGCCCTGCCCTTCCGCGATCATCAGGCCCCATTCCGCGATGGGCGGCTGCACGCCCAGGCCCAGATAGGAGATCGCCGCCCCGTTCAGGATCACCAGCACCGCATCCGACATGGCGAACACGATCGAGCCAGTGAGCGCGTTGGGCAGGATGTGACGGAACAGGATCCGGCCATGGCCGAAATCCAGGCTCTTCGCCGCCAGCACGAAGTCAGCATGCTTGAGCACCAGCACCTGCGCCCGGATCAGCCGCGCATAGGAGACCCAGCCGACCAGAGCCATGGCGATGTAGAAGCTGGCGAGCCCCGGCCCTAGCACCGCGATGATCGCGATCATCAGGACCAGGAAGGGAAAGGCCAGCACGATGTCGACCAGCCGCATGAAGACATTGTCGACGATCCCGCCGGCATAACCGGAGATGGCGCCGATGCAGGTGCCGATCAGGAACGGGAAGATCACGCCGAGAAAGCCGATCTGCAGGTCGATCCGGGCACCCCAGATCACCCGGGAGAGGATGTCCCGGCCGAAATTATCGGTGCCCAGCCAGTGCGCCGCGGAAGGCGGCTGCAGCTTGGCCGCCATGTCCTGGGCGATCGGGTCGTAGGGTGCCAACCAGGGAGCACCGACGGCCAGCACCGCCCAGGCACCCACCAGCAGCACGCCCAGCACCAGGGGCACAGGGAGCCCCGGGGTACGCAGCCTTGGCCTTGCCAGCGCCACGCTCACAGCCTGATCCGCGGGTCGATGGCGACGGTCAGCACGTCGGCCAGGAAATTGATCAGCACGGTCGCCACCGCAAACGCCATGGCGATCGCCTGCACCACCATGTAGTCGCGCGCGAAGATCCCGCGCACCAGGAGCTGGCCCAGGCCCGGCAGGGAGAACACGGTCTCGACCACCACCGAGCCACCGATCAGCCAGCCGATGTTGACGGCCAGGAGGTTGATCGTCGGCACCAACGAGTTCGGCAGGACGTGGCGGCGGAAGATCACGCGCTCGGGCAGGCCGCGGGCGCGCGCCGCCGTCGCCTGGTCGGAGGCCATCTCGGCGATCATGGAGGCACGCAGGTTACGGGTCAGCACGGCGGAGAGCGCCAGCGCCACGGTCAGGCAGGGCAGCACCATGTGGTGCAGCCGGTCCAGCCACGTGTCGCCGAAGCCCGCCACCGGGAACAGGCCCAGGTTCACGCTGAGCAGGATGATCAGCATGATGCCGAGCCAGAAGGCCGGCAGACCCAGGCCGGCGGTCGAGACCAGCCGGATCGCATGGTCCACCGTCCGGCCACGGTTGCGCGCCGCGAGCGAGGCCAGGGGCACGGTGATCAGCAGCGACAGGATCACGCTGCCTACTACCAGCAGCACGGTCGGCAGGATCCGGTTCGCCATCAGGTCGAGCACGCCGATCTTGAACACGATCGAGCGGCCCATCTCGCCCTGGGACAGGTTCTGCAGAAAATAGAGATACTGGGTCCAGAGCGGCTCATCGAGCCCGTACTGGGCGCGGATCTTGGCCAGTGCGGTAGGCGTCGCCCGGGTACCGAGCAGCAGTCTCGCCGGGTCGCCCGGGATCGAGCGGATCAGCACGAAGGTGATCACGCTGATCCCGAACAGGACCGGCAGAAGCTGCAAGGGCCGCCAGAGGACAAAGCGGAAGCGGTGCATCGTTGGCCGTCCGGCTCAGCCCGCCGCTCGCTGACGGCCGAGAAAGTCCAGCAGGGTCTGGCGGTAGGCCTGCGGCTCCTCGTAGAAGGCCGAGTGCGAGCTGTTCTGGAAGATCCGGATCTCGCCGCTCGGCAGCGCATTATAGATGCGCATGCCGCAGGCCGGCGTCAGCACGTCGTGCTGGCCCTGGATAACCAGGGTCGGCCAGGTGAAGCGGTGGAGCTGGTCGATCCGGTTCCAGGTCCGGATCGAGCCGGTGTAGTGGTACTCGTTCGGCCCCTGCACGGCGAGGAAGATCGGGTAGTTGAAGCCGGCCTTGCTGTCGGCGGCAGGCTTGGGCCGTTCCGGCAGGCGGCGGATGTGACGGAAGTCGAGCAGCTCCACGACCGCCTGGTAGGCCGGGTGGTCGTAGTTCTGCATCGCCTCGAACCGCTGCATCATCTGCACGGTCTCGTGGCCCATCGCCCCGCGCAGCCGCTCGATCTCGGTCAGCAGATGCGGGATGTCGGCGGCGGTGTTCGCCAGGATCATCGAGGCGATGCGCTGCGGGTAGGTCAGCGCATACTCGATCCCGCACCACCCGCCCCAGCTATGGCCGAGGAAATGGACGCGCTTCAGGTCCAGCGCCGCCAGGACCGCCTCGACCTCCTCGACATAGCGCTCCAGCGTCCAGAGCGACGGGTCGTCCGGATGATCCGACGCGCCGGTGCCAAGCTGGTCGTGGACCACCACCCGATAGCCGGCCTCCACCAGCGGCAAATGCGGGGCGCGCAGATAGTTGCAGGGTAGGCCCGGGCCGCCGTTCAGAAGGAAGACGGTCTCCGGTCCGTCGCCATAGGAATAGACCCTGACCTTGTGGCCGCCGCCGACCTCGACCTCATGGGTCGCATCCGCCGGCCGGTCGTCCCAGACGACGAAGCCGTCCGCCAGGACCGCACGATCGTACATCAACGGCCTCGGTGCTTTTCGAGGAAGGCCAGCAGCACCGGGTAGTAGGCGTGCGGCTCCTCGTAGAACGGCATGTGGCTGCTGTTGGGGAAGCAGTGCAGCTCCGCATCCGGCAGCGCCAGCTTCATCTTGAGCGCGCAGGCCGGGGTCAGCTCGTCATGCTGACCCACCGTGATTAGTGCCGGCACGGTGATCCGGTGCATGTCCGGGATGCGGTTCCAGTCCTTGAGATTGCCGGTGTAGAGGAACTCGTTCGGTCCCTGCATCGTCCCGTAGGGACCCATGTTCCAGCCATCCAGCGAGCGCTTGACCGGGGCCGGCCACTCGTCGAGCCGGCAGACATGGCGATAGTTCAGGATGGTGATCGCCGCCTGGTATTCCGGATGGTCGAGCGTGCCCTCGGCCTCGTGGCGCTGCATCATCGCAACCGTTTCGGCACCCAGTGCCGAGCGCAGCCGCTCCAGTTCGCTCACCAGATGCGGCATGTCGCCGACCGTGTCCTCCAGGATCAGGGTCTTGAGCGCATCCGGGTAGGTCAGCGCATATTCGATGCCGAGCCAGCCGCCCCAGCTATGGCCCAGGAGGTGGACCTTGCCCAGGTCCAGCGCCCGGCGGACCTGCTCGGTCTCCTCGACATAGCGGCCGATCGTCCAGAGTGCGGTATCGGTCGGCTTGTCGGCCTTGCCGGTGCCGAGCTGGTCGAACGCCACCACCCGGTAGCCATGGTCGATCAGGCAGGAATGAGCCTCGCGGAGATAGTCGCAGGCGAGTCCCGGCCCGCCGTTCAGGCAGAACACGGTCTCGTCGCCCGAGCCGAACTCGTAGGCGACCACCTTGAAGCCGCCGTCGATCGGCACCTCATGAGTCCGGTCCGGCTCGATCTCACGCCACATCCAAAACCTCTCCTCGTCCCTGCCGGCTCGTCCGGCCGCACATCATGCAAACTCATGCAAGTTTCGGGCAAAGCATGGACGGCCGTGGCCAGCCTCGCACGATGCCGGAATTTCCGCCACCACGTCTGCCGGGCAACTCTGTCAATACCAGGCAAACATATCCGCCATGGCCGGTCGTCGCAGCGTCAGGGCTGCGCGTGCCAAGCTTGATCCTGCTCGTCCAGGAAGCCCGCGACCAGTTCCATGCAGGCTTCGCGCTCCTCGACATGCGGCATGTGGCTGGACTGCTCGAAGATCGTCCAGCGCACGTCGGGAATCTCATCCGCGAACGGCTGCACCACTTTCGGCGTCGCCTCATCATGGCGCCCGGAGATCAGCAGCACTGGCACCTGGATCCGGTGGAGCCGGCCGATCACCGACCAGTCCTTCAGCGTGCCAATCACGTGAAACTCGGACGGGCCGTTCATGGTGAAGTAGACGGTCGGGTCGTCCTCGATCGCCTTGAAGGTGCGCGCCACTTCCTCGGGCATCGGCACTACCCGGCAGACATGGCGCTCGTAGAAGGCCAGCATCGCCTGCTGATATTCCGGGCTGTTCGCCGTGCCGGCTGCCTCGTGGCGCAGCAGGGTCGCCTGCACGTCCGCCGGCAGTTCCTCGCGCAGCCGGTTCGCCTCCTTGACCCAGAGCCGCATCGACGGCGGCGAGTTGGCGATCACCAGCGAGCGCAGGCCCTTGGGCTGGCGGATCGCATGCTCCGAGCCCAGCATGCCGCCCCAGGACTGGCCGAACACATGGTAGTCGTCGGCGATGCCCAGATGGCGCAGGAGATTGTCCAGCTCGTCGAGGAACAGCTCCACCGTCCAGAAATCCGCACCCTTCTCGGGCAGATGGGTGGAGCGGCCGTTGCCGAGCTGGTCGTAATGGACGACCGCCCGGCCGGTTGCCGCGATGTCCTTCAGGGAGTCGACATAGTCGTGGGTGCAGCCCGGCCCGCCATGGAGCACGACCAGCGGCGGGCGGCCGTTCCCCAGATCACCCGTCACCCCGTACCAAGTATGCCACGCGCCAAAGGGCGCGCGGTCCTCGCGAACCATGCTCATGAATGCGTTCCAGTCCCAACCCCTGCTCGAGACTTAGCGGTACGACCCGGGCATTGGCTATCCGGAAGCGCTGGCGAGGCGCAGGCGGCCTACCATCGGGGACCAGGGCTACCGACATGAGAGCGGAGCGCGTCATCCATCCGAAGGGAATGCTCACGATGAGCCTGTCGATCTACGAGGCGTCCGTCCCGGTCTTCATCCGCGGCATGCGCAATCTCCAGGCGATCCTCGCCAAAGCCGAGGCCCATGCCGGCGATCGGGGCGACCCACCCTCGGTGCTGATCGAGGCACGGCTCGCACCGGACATGCTCCCCTTCAACCAGCAGGTCCAGCGGGTCAGCGACACGGCCAAGGGTGCGGCGGCCAGGCTGGCCGGCCAGGAGGTCCCGGGCTTCCCCGATACCGAGACGACCTTCCCCGAACTGCAGGAGCGTCTGGCCCGAACCATCGCCTATCTGGACAGCGTTCCGGCCGAGCAGGTCGAAGCCGGCGAGAGCCGCGAGATCGTCCTGCGCCCGCGCGGCGGGGAGCTGCGCTTCGACGGCAAGACCTATCTGCTGGGCTTCGCCCTGCCGAACTTCTTCTTCCACGTCACCACCGCCTACGCGATCCTGCGCGAGCAGGGGGTGCCGATCGGCAAGATGGATTATCTCGGCGGGTTCTGAGCCGGTATCCGGCGGGCCGGTCGCCACGGCAGACCGAGCTGCCGCCCCGCTGGATCCTGGATCGAGCCCATGACGGAAGCTCAGCGTCCGGCGATCTTCCGGTCGAGGAAGTCGTGGATGAGCGGAGCGATCTCGTCGAGCTTGTCCTCCAGGGCGAAGTGGCCCGTGTCGAGCAGATGCAGCTCCGCGTCCGGCAGGTCCCGCAGGTAGGCATGCGCGCCCGCCACGCCGAAGATCTGATCGTTCTTGCCCCAGACGATCAGCGTCGGCGGCTGCCGTTCCCGGAAGAACGCCTGGATCTGCGGATAGATCTGCACATTGGTGCGATAGTCGTAGAACAGATCGAGCTGGATCTCCCGGTTGCCCGGACGATCGAGCAGCGCCTGGTCATGGACCCAGTTGTCCGGGCTGATCCGAGTCAGGTCCCTGACACCATCAGTGTACTGGAACTTGATTGCCTCCAGCGTCACCTGATCCGCCAGAACCTTGCGCCGTTCCTCGGTGCCGCTCGCCCAATAGGCCTTGAGTTCGTTCCAGAAGGCACCGAGCCCCTCTTCGTAGGCATTGCCGTTCTGGACGATCAGACCGCTGACGCGTTCCGGGTGCTTCAAGGCCAGTCGGTAGCCGACCGGTGCGCCGTAATCCATGACATACATGGCATAGTTCCGGGCGCCGAACTGGCCGAGCAGGCCGTCGATCAGGTCGGCAAAGCGGCCAAAACCATAGCTGAAGCTCGCGCGATCCGGCGCAGCACTCTGGCCGAAGCCCGGATAGTCCGGGGCGATGACATGGTAGCGATCCGCTAGGAGCGGGATCAGGTTGCGGAACATGTGCGACGAGGTCGGGAAGCCGTGCAGGAGCAGCACGACCGGGCCATCGGCTGGACCAGCTTCGCGGTAGAACAGTTCGACACCATCGACCTCGATCGAACGATAGTGCACGGTGATGGGCGCGTGAATGGTCGTCACTCCAGTCCTGGACGATGGCGGAAAATCATTTCGGATGGTCACCGCAATGTATCCGGCGAACGTCGAGTTGCTGTTCATCCCTCCATCACACGAGCCCTATTGTCGGGGCGCATGATCATTCGGGGAGGTATGCACGACCATATGTTGCGGCGGCCCGATCCGTTAATGACGCCCTGCCGAAAGGCACTCTTCCGCTAGGCGGAATAGTCGCTGCACCTGATCGCGGGAATCCAGGCAGACCCGAGCCGCCGGCGGCGATTCCGCCTCAATGGATCAGTTCGTTCCTGCGCAGCCGCTCCACCGCCAGATCGACGAACGCTCGCACCTTGGCGGAGACCTGCCGGCCCTCGGCATGGATGACATGGATCGGCCAAGCGCTGTCCTCGTACTCGGACAGCACCGTCCTGAGACGGCCGTCCCGCAGGGCCGGGGCGATCTGGTAGGCGAGGACGCGGCTGAGGCCCCATCCCTGCTCGACGGCGGCGATGACCGCGTCGTTGGTATTGCAGAGGAGGCGCGGGCGGACGGCGACGCGCGTCCTGGTCTTCCCCCCGAACTGCCATTCGGGCGACATCCAGGCGGCCGTCGGGGCGATGATACGGTGATGGGCGAGATCGGCCGGAACCTTCGGGATGCCGTGCCGCTCGAAATAGGCCGGGGCGCCACAGATCACCTGCCTGACCGAGCCGACCCGGATGGCGCGCAGATCGGAGGCCGGCAGGTTCCCGATCCGGATGGCCACGTCGACCCCTTCGTCGATCATGTGCACGATGCGGTCGACGAACACGCTCTGCACTGTTACCAGCGGATACAAGTCCAGATATTCGAGCAGGATCGGCAGCACGTGCATCTGGCCGAACATCACCGGGGCGGTGACGGTGAGTGTGCCCGAAGGATCGGCATGGAAGCCGGCTGCCGACGCTTCGGCATCCGCAATATCGGCCAGGATCCGGCGGCAGTCCTCCAGGTAGCGCCCGCCCGCCTCGGTGGTCTTGACCGACCGCGTGGTCCGGGTGAGCAGGCGGGCGCCGATGGCCTCCTCCAGCGCCGAGATCACCCTGGTGACCGCAGGCGGGCTCAGGTGCAGCTGGCGGCCGGCTTTGGCGAAGCTGCCCAACTCGGCGACCTTGACGAATACCCTCATGGCTTGCCAGCGATCCACCGTCAGCCCTCTGCTTCTGCCTCGTCGCGTACCGACGCATCCCTGACCACAGCCTCCGTCGCAAGCAAGGTTCCAGTTCAAAGGGCCTGAGTGGACGTCTTGCTCATTTTATTTGAGATATCCGGATCAACCAGACTATATCCAGGTTGATTGTTGCAATTCGTTGCGGAATTACTGGCTCACCAGAGATTTTCGCGAACCAACGATCATGAATCCTCCCGTCCGGCCAACCTCGCGCCGTCGTTTCCTCGCACTCGCCGGCGGTGGCCTGGCAGCGCCCCTGGTCCTGCGCCGCTCGACGGCCTTCGCCTCGACCAGGCCCACCGACGCGGCCTGGGCGGCGCTGGCGGAGATGATGGGCGAAGGCGGCCTCCTGCGCCGCGGCGAGCCCGGCTATCGCGACCATACCCGCCCACAGAACCTGCGCTGGGATCTGGATCTGCCGGACGCGGTGGTGCTGCCGCGCGATCCGCAGGCGATCGGCCGGGCGATCCTGTGGGCGCGCGAGCAGGGCATGCCGGTGGCGGCGCGCAGCGGCGGGCACAGCTATGCCGGCAGCAGCGCCGGGCCGGGCCTGATCGTGAACATGCGCCGCCTGGACGGCGTGCGCTTCCCCGATCCGGGTGGCGAGGTCGTGGAGCTCGGCGGCGGCGCGCTGAATGCCGGCCTCTATGCGGCGCTGGCCGACGCATCGCGGGACGAGGACGCGCTCGCCATCGTCCATGGGCGCTGCAGCGGCGTGGGCGCCAGCGCCTTTCTCATGGGCGGCGGCATCGGCTTTGCCATGCGCCACCAGGGCTTCGGCTGCGATGGCGTGGTGGGTGCCGAGCTGGTCCTGGCGGATGGCAGCATCATCCAGTGCTCGGCCGACGAGCGGCCCGACCTGTTCTGGGCGGTACGCGGTGGCGGCGGCGGCAATCTCGGCATCGCCACGCGCTGGCGGGTGCAGACCTGGCGGAGCCCGCCGGTCAGCGTGTTCAAGGCGGTGTGG
>NZ_WUJP01000253.1 GCF_009806515.1 Geminicoccus flavidas
CGCAGCCGCCAGCGCGAGCCCCTGGCCGAGCTGTTCCGGGTGCTGGAGGCAGCCCCCGCCTCGACCGGCGCCAAGATCACCCTGATCGGCCATGCCGGCGGGATCGACCTGTCGGTGCTTGGCCAGGCGATCGAGCCGGACAGCACGCTGGAGGACCTGCTGGCGGGGCTCCTGGCGGGCGCGGACGAGCACCAGATGGCGCGGCTGCCCTACTGGCAGGCCCAGGCGTTGCTGGGGGAACCCGGCCCGCCCGCCCACTATCACGAAACCTCGCTGTTCGTGGGCCCCCTGGCCGGGAATAGCGCGGCGCTGGACCGGCTGATGGATCTGCTGGAGCGCCATCCGGCCGCCGCCAAAGGCGAAGGTGCCATCCTGAAGTTCTTCCAGGTCGGCGGGCAGGTCGGCGCGGTCGCCGGCGACGCCACCGCGATCCCCTATCGCGGCGATGCCTGGATCGCCGGCACCGAGCTGGAATGGACCGGGCAGACCGAGCAGGACGGCCGGCTGGAGCAGGCCCTGGACTGGCAGCGGGCTGCCCATGCCGCCATGCAGGAAGCGCTGCCGGGTGCGCGCGGCAGCTATGTCAACTTCCCCGACGTGAACCTGCCCGACCCGGCCACCGCCTATTACGGGCCGAACCTGGAACGGCTGCGCGCGGTACGCCGCGCGGTCGATCCAGACCAGGTCTTCGCCCCGCCGCGCCGCCAGGGCATCGGCTGACGGCGCCAGGGTGCGGCGTCATCCAGGCCGCACCCTGGCCTCACCTCACAGCCGCGCCTCGATCGCCGCTACGTCGACCTTGCTGTAGTCCTCGGACAGCTGGAACCCGCCCGACGCCTGCTGCACCGCCGCCTGGTCGAACTGGTTGGCTGCCGCGATATAGTCGTTCTTGCAGACGTCCTCGGCCTTCATCTCGGTCGTGATCTGCTTGATCTGGTAGATCGTGTCGAAATAGCCCTGCCACTGGGCCATGTCGTGCCAGCCCCAGCCCTGGCGCTGCTCCCACGGGCCGCGGAAGATCTTGCCGAGCTGCATCATCGATTCGGTGGCGATCTCTGGGGTCAGCGTGCTGGCCAGGGCCGGGAACTGCTCCAGCACGATCTGGGTGGTGGCGCGCGGGTTCAGGTGGCCGAACTCCAGGCCCATCGCCCAGGCGCGGAAATAGTTCTCGTAGAGCGCCTTCTTCGCCTGGTCCTCGAAGTCCGAGGTGCGGATGACGAAGGTGTTGGCCGGGAACTTCGAGAAGTCGTAGGGCAGGATATAGTCGTAATCCATGCCCTGGCCGTACCACTGCGCGCGCAGGCCTTCCCAGCACAGCGAGGTGTCGCCCTGGCCCTGCTGCAGCGCCTGACCCCAGATCGGGCCGGCTTCCAGATACTCGACCGAGGCGGGATCGACGCCCACCTGGGCCAGCATCGGGTCGACGATCGCCTTCCAGCCGATCGAGCCGACCAGGATCTTCTTGCCGGCCAGCTCCTTGATGTCGGCGGGCTTCTTGCCCTTCACGAAGGCGAAGCTGAACGTGTCGTAAGCACCCATGTGGAACACGGACTTGAGCGGGATGCCCTGCTCCAGGCCCAGGGAGAACACGCCCGGGCTCGGGAAGCCGATATCGGCCTGGTTCTGGTCGACCAGCTTGATCGTGGCGGTCGCTTCTAGCGGCCCCGGCTCCAGCGTAGTCTGGATGTCGCCGAACCAGCCGAACTTCTGGGCGACCCAGTAGGGATAGTCGTCCAGCACCTCGATCGTGCCGCGCGGGCTCACCCAGCGCACCGTATTGGTCGCCTCTTGGGCCATCAGGAAACGGGGTGCCGCCATCGTCCCCGCCGCGGCGATGCCGAGGCCGACGAAGCTGCGCCTGTCCAGACCGAACATCGATTGCTCCCCCAACATGCGCCGGTCAGGACTCCCACCCGGCATATTTCTTACCCAGCCAATAGAAGAACACGTAGATGGAGATGCCGATGACCGCCAGGAGCACGATGCAGGCGAAGAACTGCGGCATCTGGATCAGCGACGAATAGTAGGTCAGCCGGTTGCCGAGCCCGAAGCTGCCGCCGACCATCTCGGCCCCCACCGCGGTGAGCAGACCGAAGATCGAGCCGACCATCAGGCCCACGATCACCATCGGCATCGCCATGGGGATGCGGATCTTGAGAAAGATCTGCAGGGTCGAGGCGCCGAAGCTGCGGGCCAGCGCGATCTTGGCGAGATCGGTGCGGCGAAAGCCGGTGGCCGAGTTGATCATCACCATCGGCCCCGACGCCAGCGCCACGGCGATGATCCGCGGGCTGTAGCCAAAACCCAGCTTCAGGATCAGCAGCGGCACCAGCGCCAGCATCGGCGTGGTGACCAGCAGGAGGATGTAGGGCGCGATGATCCGTTCCAGCAGCGGGAACTGGGTCACCAGTGCCGCCAGCACGAAGCCGACCGTGGCGCCGATCGCAAAGCCGGTCAGCAGCTCCACCAGCGTATGGCCGACATGCGGGGCCAGCAGCGGAAAGTCGCGCACCAGTGCGGTCGCGATCAGGCTCGGCGTCGGCATGATGTAGGTCGGCACTTCGTAGAGGCGGAGCAGCAGCTCCATCCCGCCGATCAAGGCCACCGCGACGAAGGCGATCAGCGCCCATTCGCGGCTGGACTTGATCAGGCTGAGCTGGCCGGCCACGCCCGACCAGTTGCTGACTCCGACGGCCTGGCCGTCCTCATGCTTGTCGAAGCTCGGGATGTTGTCGGCGAGCTGGCGATCGACGCTGGCCATCGGGGGCTCCTGGTCAGGCGGCGGCGGCGGGGCGGGCCGGGGCTTTGTGCTCGATCGAGCCCTTGATCTCGGCGACCAGCTCGACGAAGTGCGGTGCGGCCTGGACCTCCAGCGGCCGCGGCCGCGGAATGTCGATGTCGAAGACCTTGGACAGGCGGCCGGGACGCGCCGACATCACATAGACCCGGTCGGCCAGGAACACGGCCTCCGGGATCGAATGGGTGATGAAGACGATCGTCTTCTTCGTCTCCAACCAGATCTCCTCGATCAGCAGGTTCATCTCGTCGCGGGTGAAGGCGTCGAGCGCGCCGAACGGCTCGTCCATCAGGAGCAGCGAGGGATCGACCGAGAGTGCGCGCACGATCGAGGCGCGCTGCTGCATGCCGCCGGAAAGCTCACGCGGATACTTGCCCTCGAAGCCGGCAAGGCCCACCCGCTCCAGCAGGCCGTTGATCCGCTCTCTGGCCGGTGCCTGGCGGCGGATCTCGAACGGCAGCTCGATATTCTTCTGCAAGGAGCGCCAGGGCAGCATGTTGGCTTCCTGGAACACCATCGCGATCTGCGGCGAGGGCCTGGTCACCGGCTGGCCGTCCAGCAGGATCCGGCCTGAGGACAAAGCGTGTAGCCCGGCCATCGACCAGAGCAGGGTGGACTTGCCGCAGCCCGAGGGACCGACCACGCAGACGAACTCGCCGTCCTGCACGTCCATGGAGAAGCGGTCCAGC
>NZ_WUJP01000254.1 GCF_009806515.1 Geminicoccus flavidas
GCATGGGTGCGGCCGGTCGGCGTCTCATAGAACTTGCTGGCGCCCTCGACCGCCAGCTTCGGGCGCCTTGCCGCGCTCATTGCTTCCCCTTTGTCCGGCGCCGGCGTTCTTGTCGCTCTGCGCCGCTCCCCTCACGAAATGAGGACGTCGCAACAGTTCTGGCCTCCCGTCAAGCCCGCCTGTCTTCGGAAAACCCGCTGTTGCAGGCCTGAGCGCAGACTTTACCATCCCGAGATCACACGAAGGCGGGGAGGGACAGTGATGGCGCCGGTGAAGGTACTGGTGGTGGGGGTCGGCAACATGGGCCTGAGCCACGCCAAGGCCTACCAGAAGCTGGACGGGTTCGAGCTGGTCGGCCTGATGAGCCGCACCATCCAATCAAAGAAGGACAATCTGCCGCCCGAGCTCCAGGGCGTGAAGCTGTTCCAGGACTTCGACGAGGCGCTGAAGGCGACCAAGCCAGATGCAGTCTCAATCAACACCTATCCGAACAGCCATGCCGACTACGCGATTCGTGCCATGGACGCCGGCGCGCATGTGTTTATGGAAAAGCCGATCGCGACCAATCTCGCCGACGCCGAGCGCGTGGTCGCCAAGGCGAAGGAGAAGAACCGCAAGCTGGTGCTGGGCTACATCCTGCGCGTCCACCCGGCCTGGGCGAAGTTCGTCGAGATCGGCCAGACGCTGGGCAAGCCCCTGGTCATGCGCATGAACCTGAACCAGCAATCTTCGGGCGAGGCCTGGCCCTGGCACAAGGCGTTGATGGAGAGTCTGACCCCGATC
>NZ_WUJP01000210.1 GCF_009806515.1 Geminicoccus flavidas
GGGTGGCCCAGGCGATCGTCGCCAACAGCCGGCGTGTCCTGCTCGCCTGCGACGCGAGCAAGTTCGGGCGCAAGGCCCTGGTCCGCATGGGCCATCTCGACCAGGTCCAGGACCTGTTCACCGACCAAGCACCGCCCGAGCCCTGGCAGGCGGTGCTGGCGGCGGCGGACGTGCGGGTCCATGTCGCCGACGTGCCGGGCTGAAGTTCGTTTTCGCCCAGCGACTTTTCATTTGTGAACCCGCGGCAACCACGATACGCCTCAGAGCATCAGGGCGGCGAACAGCCGGGCACGACACGTTCCTCTTCATGGCGGCACCGGCATCGGCCGCTCGAGGAACTGTGGAGACGCGCGGGGCATGCAGGAAGAGTTCGACCTACTCGTGGTGGGCGGCGGCATCAACGGTACCGGAATCGCCCGTGACGCCGCGGGCCGCGGACTATCCGTGCTGCTCTGCGAGAAGGACGATCTCGCCGCGCATACCTCGTCCTGGTCTTCCAAGCTGATCCATGGCGGGCTGCGCTATCTCGAATATTACGAGTTCCGGCTGGTGCGCGAGGCGCTGCTGGAGCGCGAGGTGCTGCTGCGGGCGGCGCCGATGCTGGTGCGGCCGCTGCGCTTCGTGCTGCCGCACAGCCCGGAGCAGCGGCCGGCCTGGATGATCCGGCTGGGCCTGTTCCTCTACGACCATCTGGGCGGCCGCCAGATCCTGCTGGCCTCGGGCCGCGCACCGCTCGGCGACACGCCGGAAGGCCGCCCGCTCCAGGACTGGGTGAAGCAGGCCTTTTACTATTCGGATGCCCAGGTCGACGATAGCCGGCTGGTGGTCTTGAACGCGCTGGCGGCCCAGGCGCTGGGTGCGGAGATCCTGACCGGCACGCGCTGCCGCCACGCGGCGCGCGAGGGCCGGCGTTGGGTGGCGGAGCTGGAGGACCGGGCCAGCGGTGCGGTGCGCACGGTCCGGGCGCGGGGCCTGGTCAATGCCGCCGGCCCCTGGGTGTCAGACTTCCTCCAGCACGACCTGAAGCTCGACACCAAGAGCCGGGTGCGGCTGGTCAAGGGCTCGCACATCGTGACCCGGCGCCTCCATGACGGCCCGCACGCCTACATCCTGCAGAACGACGACAAGCGCATCGTGTTCGTGATCCCGTGGCTGGGCGAGTTCAGCCTGATCGGCACGACAGACATCCCCTATAACGGCCAGCCGCAGGACGTGCGGATCTCGCCCGAGGAGACCGCCTACCTGCTCCGGGTGGTCAACCGCCACTTCAAAAAGCCGATCGCCGAGAGCGACATCGTCTGGTCCTATGCCGGGGTCCGGCCGCTCTACGACGACGCCTCGGCCAACCCGTCCGCGGTGACCCGCGACTACACGTTCGACCTGAACGCGCCGGACGGCGCGGCACCCCTGCTCTCAATCTTCGGCGGCAAGATCACGACCTACCGCAAGCTGGCCGAGCACGCGGTGCAGAAGCTGGCACCGCTCCTGGGCGTGCACCGGATCGACTGGACCGCAGGCATGCCCCTGCCGGGCGGCGATCTGGCCGATCCCGACACGTTCACGGCCGAGCTGTGCCGTCGCCATGCCTGGCTGCCCGAGCGCCTGGCCAGGCGGCTGGTCGCGGCCTACGGCACGCGCGTCGCCCTGATCCTGGGCGATGCACAGCGCCTGGACGATCTCGGCCCCTGCTATGGCGCCGACCTGCACGAGGCGGAGGTCGGCTACCTGGTGGAGCAGGAATGGGCCCGCACGGCCGAGGACATTCTGTGGCGCCGCAGCAAGCTCGGCCTCCTCTTCAAGGACGAGGAGGTGCAGCGCCTGCGGGCGCGGCTGGAGAAACCGCACGCGGCATCGGCGGTGGACGCGGCATGAGCCTCCAGCTCCAGGGCATCGCCAGAACGGTCGGCGGCAGCATCCATCTTCATCCGGTGGATGCCCTGCTCGAGCCGGGGCTGCACGTGCTGCTGGGGCCGACCGGTGCCGGCAAGACCTCGCTGATGCGGCTGATGGCCGGGCTGGACGCTCCGAGTGCCGGCCGGATCCTCCAGGACGGGCAGGACGTGACCGGCGTGCCGGTGCGCCAACGCAGCGTCGCCTTCGTCTACCAGCAGTTCATCAACTACCCCTCGCTCAGCGTATTCGAGAACATCGCCTCGCCCTTGCGCCTCAAGGGCCAGGAGCGCGGCGCGATCGAGCGCCGGGTGCGCGAGGTCGCGAGCCTCCTCCATATCGACCACCTGCTGGACCGGCTGCCGGCGGAGCTGTCGGGCGGCCAGCAGCAGCGCACCGCGATCGCCCGTGCCCTGGCCAAGGACGCCCGCCTGCTGCTCCTGGACGAGCCCCTGGTCAATCTCGACTACAAGCTGCGCGAGGAGTTGCGCACCGAGCTGCGCGCCCTGTTCGAGCGGCGTGGTGCGGTGGTCATCTATTCCACCACCGAGCCGATCGAGGCGCTGACCATGGGCGGCTCGGTGCTGGTGATGCATGAGGGCCGGGTGCTCCAGGCGGGGCCGACCGCGCAGGTCTATCACCATCCGGCTTCCGAGGCGGTGGCGGAGGTGTTCAGCGACCCGCCGATGAATTTGGTGAACGTCGAGGTGACGGGCGGCACGGCCCGCTTCCCGCAGGGGCTGGAGCTGCCGCTCACCGGCCATCTGGGCATGCTCGAGGACGGTGCCTACCGCTTCGGCATCCGTGCCCTCCACCTGGCGCTCCGGCCCAAGCCCGGCCTCCCTTTCCTGCCCGCGCGGGTGGAACTGGCCGACATCTCCGGCTCGGAAACCTTCGTCCACGTCCATGCCGAGGGGCTGGACTGGGTGGTGCAGGAGGAAGGCGTGCACGAGCATGGGCTGGGCGAGCCAGTGACCGTCTATCTGGACCCGACCCGGCTCTATGCGTTCGGGCCGGATGGCCGGGTGCGGGCGGCACCGGCGCGCGGCCGGGGGGGCTGAGCTCATGGCCGAGATCACGCTGGCGGGCCTGGGCCACGCCTATCGTCTGGATCCCCGGCAGCCATCCGACTTCGCGCTGCAGCCGATGGACTTCGCCTTTGCCGACGGCGGCGCCTATGCCTTGCTGGGCCCATCCGGCTGCGGCAAGACCACGCTGCTCAACATCATGAGCGGCCTGCTCCGGCCGTCCCATGGCCGGGTCCGCTTCGACGAGCACGACGTGACCGCGAAGTCGCCGGGCGAGCGCAACATCGCCCAGGTGTTCCAGTTCCCGGTCGTCTACGACACGATGAGCGTGTTCGACAATCTGGCCTTCCCCTTGCGCAACCGTGGCGTGGCCGAGCCGGAAGTGCGTCAGAAGGTCGAGGAGGTCGCGGCCATGCTGGAGCTGGGCCCGGACCTGCGCCGGCCAGCCCGGCGGCTGGGGGCCGATGCCAAGCAGAAGATCTCGCTGGGCCGCGGCCTGGTCCGCGCGGATGTGGCGGCCATCCTGTTCGACGAGCCGCTGACCGTGATCGACCCGCACCTGAAATGGCTGCTCCGGCGCAAGCTGAAGCAGGTCCACGAGCGCTACCGGCGCACGCTGGTCTATGTCACCCACGACCAGAACGAGGCGCTGACCTTCGCCGAGAAGATCGTGGTGATGCATGCTGGGCGGGTGATGCAGGTCGGTACGCCCCAGGAACTGTTCGAGCGGCCGGAGCACCGCTTCGTCGGCTGGTTCATCGGCTCGCCCGGCATGAACTTCGTGCCGCTGGAGCGCGACGGCCACGGGCTGCGCATCCCCGGCACCGACCATGTGTTGCCGGACGGGCTGGTGGGGCCGGGCGCGGGCCGGATCGAGCTGGGCATCCGCCCGGAGCATCTGCGGATCACCGCCGGCCCGAGTGCCGACGGCGTCCCGGTCGCGGTCGAGCGGGTCGAGGATCTCGGCAACTACGCACTGGTGACCGCCAAGCTAGGCAGCGCCACGGTGATGGCCAAGCTGTCCGAGGATGCGCCGGTCATGCCGGGCCAGGCCTTCCTGCGCCTGCCGCCGGCCTGGACCAGACTCTATCTGGACGATCGCCTGATCCACTAGAACGAGCACGACGGGGAGGCTGGCCATGGACAAGATCGAGAACAACAAGGCCTGGTTCCTGGTCCTGCCGGTGTTCGTGATCGTCGCGATCTCGGCGATCATCCCGCTGATGACCGTGGTCAACTACGCCTTCCAGGACATCTTCAGCCCGCAGGACCGCTACTGGGTCGGCACGGAGTGGTTCGAGAGCGTCCTCGCCGACGACGACCTCCATGGCGCGCTGATCCGCCAGTTCGTGTTCAGCTTCGTGATCCTCCTGATCGAGATCCCGCTGGGCATAGCATTGGCGCTGGCCATGCCGGCGCGCGGCTGGCGGGCGTCCCTGGCGCTGGTGCTGATGGCGCTGCCCCTGCTGATCCCGTGGAACGTGGTGGGCACGATCTGGCAGGTGTTCGCGCGGGCCGATATCGGGCTGGGCGGCTGGCTCGTGAATGCGCTGGGCATCCCCTACAACTACACCTCCGACCCGGTTGCCGCCTGGCTCACTATCGTGGTGATGGATGTCTGGCACTGGACGCCCTTGGTCGTGCTGCTCTGCTATGCCGGCCTGCGCGCCATTCCGGATGCCTACTACCAGGCGGCTGCGATCGACGGGGCCACACCCTGGAAGGTGTTCCGCCATATCGAGCTGCCCAAGATGCGCGGCGTGCTGCTGATCGCGGTGCTGCTGCGCTTCATGGACAGCTTCATGATCTATACCGAGCCGTTCGTCGTCACCGGCGGCGGGCCCGGCAACGCCACGACGTTCCTGTCGATCCATCTCACCAAGATCGCGATCGGCCAGATGGATCTGGGCCCGGCCGCGGCGATCTCGATCATCTACTTCCTGATCATCCTGACGCTCAGCTTCGTGTTCTACAACGTCATGACCCGGATGGGCACGGGAGAGCGGGCATGAAGGGCAGGAGCATCGCACTCGTCGTCTATTTCGTGTTCCTGCTGCTGCCGATCTACTGGCTCGTGAACATGTCGCTGAAGACCAACCAGGAGATCCTGAGCGGTCTGACCCTGTTCCCGCGCGAGCCGACGCTGGCGAACTTCCACACGATCCTGACCGATCCGTCCTGGTACATGGGCTATGTCAACTCGCTGATCTACGTGGTGATGAACACGGTGATCAGCCTGAGCGTGGCCCTGCCCGCAGCTTACGCCTTCTCGCGCTTCCGCTTCATCGGCGACAAGCACGTGTTCTTCTGGCTCTTGACCAACCGGATGGCGCCACCGGCGGTGTTCCTGCTGCCGTTCTTCCAGCTTTACCAGGCACTTGGCCTGTTCGACACGCATATCGCGGTGGCGCTGGCGCACTGCCTGTTCAACGTGCCGCTGGCGGTCTGGATCCTGGAAGGCTTCATGTCGGGCGTGCCCAAGGAGATCGACGAGACCGCCTATGTCGACGGCTACTCCTTCCCGCATTTCTTCGTGCGGATCTTCCTGCCGCTGATCAAGGCGGGCATCGGCGTCACGGCATTCTTCTGCTTTATGTTCTCCTGGGTGGAACTGCTGCTGGCGCGCACGCTCACCGCGACGAATGCCAAGCCGATCGCGTCCACCATGACCCGCACCGTCTCGGCCGCCGGCATGGACTGGGGCCTGCTGGCGGCAGCGGGCGTGCTCACCATAGTGCCGGGCGCGCTCGTGATCTGGTTCGTGCGCAACTACATGGCCAAGGGCTTCGCCCTGGGCCGGGTCTAGAGGAGGCGGCCGTGGAGGCACTCGCGACCCTGATCCGCTCGATGGCCTGGACGATGCCGGTGGGGCTGTTCTTCGCCGGCGTGGCGCTCCTGCTCCTGGTCATGACCGGGCTGCAGTTCGCCTATCCCACGATTGAGCGCAAAGGCTTCCTGCCGATGACCACCACCCGCGGCGACCGGGTGTTCATCGGACTGCTGGGCGCTGCTTGGATCCACCTCGCCTGGCTCGCTCTGGTGGCCGCACCCTTGTGGTGGGCGTCGATCCTGGCAGTGTTGTGGTTCGCCCTCGTGCTGCGCTTCGGCTGACAGCACCGGGCCACGTCCGCCGGGACCAGTTCCCGGACCGGCGGCGGGTGGTCGACGGGAACGACAAGGAAGAGACAGGGAGGTCTCTCATGACGAAATGGCATCTGGGGCGGCGGCGCTTCCTTTCCGGCACCGCCATGGCCGGCGCGGCGCTGGCGATGCCCGGGATCATCCGGGCGAACGCGGCCGACGCCACGATCAACAAGTGGATCGACGAGTTCCAGCCCTCCACGCTGACCCGCGACCAGCAGATCGAGGAGCTGACCTGGTTCCAGAAGGCGGCGGAGCCGTTCAAGGGCCAGTCCTTCAAGATCGTATCGGAGACGATCGACACCCACGTCTACGAAGCGCAGACGATGGCCAAGGCGTTTTCCGAGATCACGGGCATGAACATGACCCATGATCTGATCCAGGAAGGTGACGTGATCGAGAAGCTGCAGACCCAGATGCAGTCCGATCAGAACATCTACGACGCCTATATCAACGACTCCGACCTGATCGGCACCCATTTCCGCTACCAAAAGGTCGTGCCGCTGTCTGACTGGATGGAGGGCGAGGGCAAGGACGTCACGCTCGCCACGCTGGATATCGACGACTTCATGGGCAAGTCGTTCACCACGGCACCGGACGGCAAGCTCTACCAGCTCCCCGACCAGCAGTTCGCGAACCTCTACTGGTTCCGCTACGACTGGTTCAACGACCCGCAGATGAAGGAGGAGTTCCAGAAGCTCAAGGGCTACGAGCTGGGCGTGCCGGTCAACTGGTCGGCCTACCAGGACATCGCCGACTTCTTCACCAACCATGTGAAGGAAGTGAACGGCCAGCGCATCTACGGCCACATGGACTATGGCAAGAAGGACCCGTCGCTGGGCTGGCGCTTCACCGATGCCTGGCTGTCCATGGCCGGCATGTCCGATGTCGGCATCCCCAACGGCCTGCCGGTCGACGAGTGGGGCATCCGCATGGAAGGCTGCCGCCCGGTGGGATCCTCGGTGAGCCGCGGCGGCGGCACCAACGGCCCGGCCGCCGTCTACGCCACCCAGAAATATATCGACTGGCTGAAGGCCTACGCCCCGCCAGAAGCCCAGGGCATGACCTTCTCCGAGGCGGGCCCGGTGCCGAGCCAGGGGGCGATCGCCCAGCAGATCTTCTGGTACACGGCATTCACCGCGGCATCCGCCAAGGAAGGCCTGCCGGTGATGAACGCCGACGGCACGCCCAAGTGGCGCATGGCGCCCTCGCCGCACGGCGCCTACTGGAAGGACGGCATGAAGCTCGGCTACCAGGACTGCGGCAGCTGGACGCTCATGACCTCGACCCCGGTCGACCGGCGCAAGGCCGCCTGGCTCTATGCCCAGTTCACCGTGGCCAAGAGCACGTCCCTGAAGAAGGCCCATGTCGGGCTCACCCCGATCCGCGACAGCGACATCCGCCACGAGAGCTTCACCGAGCGGGCGCCCAAGCTCGGCGGCCTGGTCGAGTTCTATCGCAGCCCGGCGCGGGTCGCCTGGTCGCCCACCGGCAACAACGTGCCGGATTACCCGAAGCTCGCCCAGCTCTGGTGGGCGAACGTCGCCGAGGCGGTGGGCGGCGAGAAGACCGCACAGGAGGCGATGGACAATCTCGCCAAGCAGCAGGACGACGTGCTGCGCCGTCTGGAGCGTGCCGGCATCGGCGGCGACTGCGCGCCTAAGCTCAATCCGGAGGTGGACCCGGAGGAGTGGTACACCAAGGCCGACGCGACGGGCGGCGAGCCCAAGCGCAAGCTGGAGAACGAGGAGCCTCAAGGCGTTACCGTGAACTATGACCTGCTCCTGCAGGCCTGGAAGGACAACAAGGTGATGCCCGACAACATCAAGGGCTGATCCAGACGCAACCCGGAGCCAGGCGCTCGGAGGAGTGCCTGGCTCCGGGTCTCCCATTTTCCGGGAGATAAAACTAACCGTTTGTAATCTGGAGTTGACAAGCCGGCCCGGCACTCGACCAATCTGCGGCAGCATTGGACAGTTGGGCGACGATGATCATATCCGCCGAACCAGGGCCAGAACTGTCTGCCGATTGGCAGCATGACGAGTCGTCCGCCCATGCTCCGGCACGCTTTTTGGCCATTGTCGAGCCGATGCCGGGGGCACTGGACCTGGCGGAGCGCGTCCTCGCCCATCGGCCGGATCGGTCCGGCATCGCCTGGCTGCTGGTGGTGCCCCCGCCTGCCGGCGAACCAAGCGGCACGGGTCTGCCGGGCGAGGCCGGGACTGCCGCGCAGACGATCCTGGCGGACCGGATCACGCGCCTTGCCGATCCCGCCCGGATCACCCGGGACGGCGGCCACTGGCGGCATCTGCCGCCGGGCCGGCCGCTCTCCAGGTCAGGGCTGGCGCTAGGGCCGGCGGACCGGATCGCCCACCTCCTGCTGGGCCAGGGCAACAGTCAGGGCGGCAGCGCGCTGGCCGAGGCCGTCCTTGCCGCCGGCGGCCTGTGCGCACGTGGCGACGGCACATCGGTCGAACTGGCCGGGCCGGACGGGCTGCGTCTGAGCATGCCGACCACCAGGCTGCCGGGCTGGCTCGCCGATTTCTGGACCGCCCGGCTGGGCAGCCGCCAGGGGCTGGCGGAGCCTGCCACTTCCTGGACCGGCGAACTGCTGGCGCGGCTAACCGCCGGCACCGCCGCCTGCCTGATCGATCCGCAGGACCGGATCCTGCCGCTCTACGGCACCCATCCTCTGCTGGTCCAGGTGCCGGGCCCGGAATGCCTGCTGGGCGGGCTGCCGCCGGCGATGCAGCCGCCGGTCGGCGAAACCCTCCAGGCCACCCGGGCGGGTTCCACGCCCCAGCGGCTGCTCCATTTGCCGTTCGACGTGGCACCCGGCCTGACCTGCCTGGTCGATCTCTTGTTCCTCCCGCTGGAATCGCCCGAGCAGGGCCCGCCTCACGTCCTGGTGCTGGCCGGTCCGACCCGGCCGCTGCAGGGGCCGATCCAGACTGGCCCGATCCCGGTCGATCTCGCCGCGGACCGCACCTCGGTGCTGGCCAGCCAGCTCAGCGCCTCGCGCCTGCACCTGAAGGCCGCGGTGGAGCGGCTGGAGCTCGGCAACGAGCGCCTCCAGGCCGCCTTCGACGATCTGAAGCACGCCCATGGCGAGCTGGAGGCCTATGCGTCCGACCTGAAGGCGCTGACCGAGGAACTCGTGCGGGTGGACGGCGCCCATCGCCAGAAGATCGCGGAGCTGGAGCAGCTCACCGGCGACATCACGAGCCTGCTGGATTCGATCGATGTCGGGGTGGTGTTCGTCGATCGCGACCTGCGCGTCCGGCGCTGCGCGCCGATCGCCGGGCGCATGCTGCGGCTCGACGGCCCCGCGGAGGGGCGCCCGTTCGACGAGGTGATGGCCGGCCTCGGCAGTAGCGAGCTGGGGCCCTTGATCCTGCGCACCCTGGAGACCGGCGAGCCCGCCGAGATCGAGATTCCGTCCTGGGAGACTAGCCGCTACCTCGTCCGTGTGCTCGCCCACAAGACGGCGCGGGCCGAGATCACCGGTGCGGTCGTCACCCTGATCGACGTGACCGCCTATCGCGCGGCGGAAGCCGGGCGCGCCGCCTCGGAGGAGCGCTGGCGCCGGCTGATCGACACCGCGCCGGACGCGATCCTGATGCACGAGGACGGGGTCGTGGCGCTGGCCAACCAGTCAGCACTGCGCATCCTGGCGGCGCGCTCCGCCAACGACCTGGTCGGGCGTAAGCTCATGGAGCTGATCACGCCCGAGGGCGGCCCGTCGCTCGAGCAGCAGCTCGCCCGCGCCGAGGACGAGGAGATCGTCACCGACCCGGCCGCCACGGCCATCATCACGCTGGATGGCCGCCGCGTGGAGGTGGAGATCACCACCTCGGCCCTGCGCGAGGGCGGCCGCCAGGCCTTCCAGACCGTGCTGCGCGACGTGACCGACCGGCGGCGCGCCGAAGCCGAGATCAAGCGCCTGGTCCATCACGACGGCCTGACCGGGCTGCCCAACCGCACCCTGCTGCTGGACCGGCTGGAAGCGGCCATGGCCAGGGCGGCCCGGGACGGCAAGCACGGCGCCCTGATGCTGCTCGACCTCGACCAGTTCAAGGACGTGAACGACACGCTGGGCCACCCGGCGGGCGACCGGCTCCTGCAGATCGTGGCCGATCGGCTGCGCCGGACCCTACGCAGCACCGACACGCTGGCGCGCCTGGGCGGCGACGAGTTCGCGATCGTGCAGACGGACCTCTCTAGCCGCAACGGTGCCAACGGGGCGGCGGTCCTGGCGCAGAAGGCCCTGGACGCGATCGCCCAGGCGATCACCATCGACGACCACGACCTGTTCATCACTTCGTCCCTGGGCGTCACCCTGTTCCCGGTGGATGCGAGCAGCCCCGACCAGCTCATCAAGAACGCCGACCTGGCGCTCTACCGAGCCAAGGCCGAGGGCGGCCACCGCTTCCAGTTCTTCCTGGAGCAGATGAACGCGGAGGTCCTGCAGAAGAAGTCGCTGGAGCGCGAGCTGCGCCGCGCTATCGAGCGCTCCGAGCTCTCGCTCGTGTTCCAGCCGCAGTTCTCGATCGGCGGCGGCCGGCCGGTGGGTGCCGAGGCGCTGGTGCGCTGGCAGCACCCGGAGCGCGGCCCGATCCCGCCCAAGGCCTTCATCCCGGTGGCCGAATCCACCGGCCTGATCCGGCCGCTCGGCCGCTGGGTGCTGGAGGAGGCCTGCCGGGCGA
>NZ_WUJP01000255.1 GCF_009806515.1 Geminicoccus flavidas
GTGGATTGCGGGGTCCATTATGTCGACGTGATGTGCCAGCTCACCCGGGCCAAGCCCGTGCGGGTCCACGGCATCGGCGCCAAGCTGTCGGCCGAGACCAAGGTCCAGAACTACGGCCATCTGCACGTGCAGTTCGACGACGGCTCGGTCGGCTGGTACGAGGCCGGCTGGGGCCCGATGATGTCCGAGGTCGCCTATTTCGTGAAGGACATCGTGGGCCCGAACGGCTCGGCCAGCATCGCCTACAAGCCCCAGGAGGGGCAGAGCGAGGCCAAGACCGACCAGATCTCCGATTCGGCCGACATCGACCAGCACACCAAGACCAACGCGATCAAGCTGCACCACGCCGAACTGGACGAGAACAACCACTTCAAGCGCAAGGACGAGTGGATCTCGACCGAGGACGAGCCCTCGCACCAGGAGCTGTGCGACCGCGAGCAGGCCTGGTTCCTGAAGACGATCGTCGAGGACGTCGACCTCACCGAGTCCATGGCCGATGCCGTCAACAGCCTGAAGATCGTGCTGGCCGCCCAGCAGTCGATCGACGAGAAGCGGTCGATCGATCTCTGAGCCTTCCCCATGTCGTCCCGCGGCCCGGCTGCGGGACGACTTCAGGAAGCGGGCGTGGCGGGGGCGCGTGCAGGGCCGATGCTGCACGGCGCGCCCTCCTCCAGCGGCAGCACCTGGCGGAGATAGGCGGCCATCCCGCGCTCCGGCTGCCATTGCCGGGGGTAGCCCAGCGACACCTCCTCGTAGCGTACCCCATCCAGCCAGCGCCGCTCCCGCACGTGCAGATGGCCATGGACGCAGGCCAGCGCGTTGAACCGCCTGGGCCAGTCGGCGGTGGCCCGGGTCCCGCACCAGGGCGCGAAGCGCGGGACGCGCGGGATGCGCACCAGTTCCTCGCGCAGCGGCCAGTGGCTGACCAGCAGGTTGGGCAGGCCCGGCTCCAGCGCCTCCAGCCGGCACACGCTCGCCGCCACCCGCGCCCGGCACCAGGCATCGCGCGAGGGATAGGGGTCCGGATACAGGCGGACCTCGTCGACCGGCCAGATGTCGTCGGCCTGCGCCCAGGCGACCGCCTGGGCCGGGCCCATGCCGGGCGGAGCGAAACTGTAGTCGTAGAGGGTGAACAGCGGCACGATCCGCACCGGCCCGCCTGGGCCCGTCCAGATCGCGAACGGGTCCTCGGGTGTGAGCACGCCATGGCTGCGCGCCAGCTCCACCAGTGCTCCGTAGCGCGCCTGGCCGCGCAGCTCCGCCTCCTCGCCGACCGACCAGAGCTCGTGGTTGCCAGGAACCCAGATCACCTCCGCGAAGCGACGGCGCAGGGCGGCGAAGCCTTCGCCGATCCGCCGCAGGCTCTCGGCTACGTCGCCGGCGACGATCAGCCAGTCCTCGGGGAAGTCCGGCAGGGCCGCCAGGGCGTCGCGGTTGACGGGGCTGCCGAGATGGAGGTCGCTGATCGCGAGCAGGCGCATGCGGGCCGATCTAGAGAGGTGGACCAGGTGAGCAGTTGGGGCGGGCCGGCCCGAAATGAACCGGTCCGACCGCGGCGGATGCCGAAGGCAGTGTCGCATTCGCCCCGGAAGGTACATACTCGTCGCCCTCGATGCGGGAGGACGACTGGGCGCGGGAGGACGACTGGCGCAGTCGCGGGCGAGGTAGCGTGGAGCGCATGCCGCAGCCGGCCAACGACAAGGACAAGGCCCGCCCGGAGAGGCGGCTGGCCGCGATCATGGTGGCCGACGTGGTGGGCTATTCCGGCCTGGTCGAGGCGGACGAGGCCGCAGCGCTGGCCGCCGTGCGCGACCTGCGCAAGGAGGTGATCGCCCCGATCCTGGCCGAGCACCGTGGCACGATCGTCAAGCTCACCGGCGACGGCTTTCTGGCCGAGTTCGCCTCGGTGGTGGACGCGGTTCGCGCCGCCGTGGCCGTGCAGCAGGCGGTGGGCGGGCTGCAGGCGAAGGTGCCGCCGGAGCGGCGCATCGTGTTCCGGATCGGGATCAATCTCGGCGACGTGGTGGTCGAGGAGGGCGATCTGTACGGCGACGCGGTCAATGTCGCCGCCCGCCTGGAGCAGCTCTGCCAGCCCGGCGGCGTGCTCCTGTCCAGCGCCGCCTACGAGCACCTCCAGGGCCGGATCGACCTGCCGTTGGACTTTGCCGGCGAGCACCAGGTCAAGAGCATCCGGCGGCCGGTGCGGACCTGGCGGGTGCGCATGGGCGGCATGCCGCCGCCCGGGCGGCGCCTGCCCCTGCCCCGGCTGCGCCGGCCGACCCTGCGCTCGCTGCTCCTGGGTGCTGCTCCGGTGCTGGGCATGGCGCTGCTCCTGGTGTGGCAGCTGCCGATGGACGAGCTCGGCCAGCGCGCCAAGCCCACCGTCGCGGTCCTGCCGTTCACCAACATGAGCGGCTCCAGCGCGGATGATTACTTCGCCGACGGCATGACCGACGACCTGATCACCGACCTCGCCAAGCTCTCCGGCCTGTCGGTGATCGCGCGCAACTCGGTGTTCGCCTACAAGGACCAGCCGGTCCTGCTCCGCGACATCGCCCAGGAGCTGGGCGTGCGCTACGTCGTCCAGGGCAGCGTGCGCCGCTCAGGTGAGCGGGTCCGTATCAACACCCAGCTGGTCGACCCCCATACCGGCGACCAGCTCTGGGCCGCCCGCTTCGACCGGCAGGCCGGCGATGTGTTCGCCGTGCAGGACGAGGTGATCCACCGGGTGGTGGCCGCACTGGAGGTGGAGCTGACGCCACCGGAGGAACAGCGCCTCGACCGGTTCCCGACCCGAGACCTGGAAGCCTATGACTATTTCCTGCGGGCGGAGCAGGCCGCCCGGGTCGGCTCCAAGGCGCGCCTGCGCGAGGCGCTGTTCTTCTACCAGAAGGCGATCCGGGAGGATCCGGAGTTCGCCGACGCCATGGCGGCGGTCGCCCGGACCGCCACCTATGTCTGGCGCAACGATTACGATGACGTGCTGCCCGGGCCGGTGGCGCGCCAGCTCGCCTACGACATGGCAGGCCGGGCCAGCGGGCTCGACCCGGCGTCGGCGGTGCCCGATGCGGTGCTGGCAATCCTGCAGGTCGTGGACCGGCGCTACGACGAGGCGGTGGCCTCGGCCAAGCGCGCGGTGGAGCTGGGCTCAGGGGATGCGGCGGCCTTTGCCACGCTGGGCTTCGTGCTAATGTTCGCCGGCGATCACGCCGGTGCGGCGGCGGCGGTCGAGCAGGCCCTGCGCCTGGACCCGAACCCCGCCACCAGCGACCGCATCACCGCCGGGCTCGCCTTCTCGCTGAACGGGGAGCACGATCGCGCGGTCGAGGTGCTGGAGCGCGGGCATGA
>NZ_WUJP01000256.1 GCF_009806515.1 Geminicoccus flavidas
CGTGGCCGCCCAGCTCGACGACTTCCACCTGGCGCTCGGCATCGCCTACACCCGCGCCGGCCGGCTGAAGGAAGGGCGCGCCGCGGTGGCCGAGGCCCGCCAGATGAGCCCGGCGCTGAACCTGGCCTTCTACCGGATCGTGCTCGACAATTTCCGCAATCCCGCCGACCTCGCAGCCATTCTGGAGGCGCTGCGCCTGGCCGGCCTGCCGCAATGGCCCAGCGGATTCGAGCCGGGCGAGGCCGTCCAGCTCACCGGTGCGGAGATCTCCACCCTGGCGCTGGGCCGGACCTGGCAGGGCATGACCGACGAGAACGAGCCGGCGATCCTGCAGATCGACCCCAATGGCCGGATGGCCTACCGAACGCCGCGCCAGTTCCTAACCGGCCATTCCTATGTGGAGAACGGGCTGCTCTGCGAGAAGAGCGATAACGTGCTCATGGGCCGCGCGTGCTGCGGTCCGGTCTACCGGCTGCCCGCCGGGACGCGGGAGGACGGGCTGGACTATGTCTATGCCAACGCATCCCGCGTCCTCTGGTTCACCGAGGCCGAGTGAGCGCCCTCAGCGATAGGACTCCTGCTCGAGCTCCGCCTTGACCTGCGGCCAGTTGGCCTCGGCCTTGGACAGGTATTCCTCGGGATTGGCGGCGAACTCGTCGGCAAAGCCCTGGTCGTAGCTCAGGTACAGCTTGCCGTCGACGATCCGCCAGGCTTGCGGATCGATGCTGACGGTCACCCCATCCGCGGCCATCTCGCCCACGCAATAGCCGCCATATTGCGGCGCGTAGCGCTCCGGGTTCTCCATGAACATGTCCCGGTGCTCTGCACTGGCGAAGTGCCAGGGCGTGCCCAGCCAGCGATAGGAGAACTCCGGCGAGCCCTTCACCGGCCGCCCCTGGGTGAAGTAGGCGACCGGATCGTAGCCCATGATCGCGACGCCGCCGAAATAGCCGGTGTTGACCGCACTTCCGGCCAGCGCACCGCCCGCCAGGGCCAGGAACCCGGCCGAGACCGCGCCGAAGACACACCCACTCCTCACCCTTGTCCGCCACATCGATCCCGCTCCGTCACTTCTGTGCCTCGAGGCATTGCTGATAGGGCGCCTGTCCCATGATATCCGCCGGCTGGCAGGCGGCACCGTGCTGCATGAGCAGCGTCACCACCTGGTCGTGGCTGCGCCAGAGCGCATGGGTGAGCGGCGTGTAGCCGTCCCGCTCGGGTGCCTCGACCGGGGCCCCGCGCTCGATCAGCAGCCGGACGACATCGACTGCACCCTCTTGTGCCGCCACCATGAGCGGCGTGACCCCGGCCTTGTTGGCCGCATCGTCGCGCGGCGCCCCGCGTTCGAGCAGCAGGGTCGTCACCGGCACGCTGCCCGCATAGGCCGCGGCGTGCAGTGCCGTGAAACCGCCGGCATTTCGGGCAACCGGATCGGCGCCATGGTCCAGCAATGCGCGCGCGACCTCCGTCTGGCCGGCCAGTGCCGCCAGGATCAGCGGCGTTTCCGCATTGTCCCCGGGCGCGTCGACCTCGGCCCCTGCCTCTAGCAGGCGCACGGTCGCCGCCACGTCCCCACGGGTGGCCGCGTCATGCAGCTCCCCGGCCAAAGCGGGCCAAGCCATGCCGGAAACGATCACGGAAATGACGACGCGCCAGAACATTAGCGTCTCTCCAGCTGATCTCGGCAGTTTACCTTGAACAGGCTAGTTTCGAAAGACCGTGTTCACGGCGGAAGCAGCCCTCCGAGCACGATGATCCGGCAGATCAGTCGCGCATTAGTTTCCGGCAATTCATCGCGGAGGGGCGGAGGGACCATGTAGCGCCGCGACCGAAATCCCGCCGCTTGAATGTCGCCATCTCGTGACGGGCGCGAACTCCGGCATCGGCCGTGCAATCGCATTGGCACTTGGCGCGGCTGCCGCCACCGCCGTGGTCTCCGCGATTCGGCAAGCAGGTGCTCACGCGTCCGCGGTACCGGCGGACCTTTCGCAGGAAACGGAGATCCGGGAACTGATCACCAAAGCGGAGGCGTCGATCGGCCCGCTTGATGGGATCATCAACAATGCGGCCGCCTGCGAGTTGCCGGACTCGGCCCCTTGACGCGGATTGGCACGGTATCGACGACACTACGATGTCAATCTCGCTGCCCCCACTCTGCTCATGTCCCTCTTTCTTCAGAAGCTGACGGGGCGCGGCTAGGCGTCCGGCCGGATCGTCAATATCAGTACCGACTCTGCCCGCGCGCTCCCGGGCCAGGTCTTTTACGGCTCGAGCAAGGCAGCACTGGAGGCGGTCACGAGGGCAGCGGCTGTCGAGTTCGGTCCCTGGTATAACGATCAACGCCATCGTCCCGGGGCCCGTGCAGACGGGTTGGATCGACGATGAGTTGGCGGCACGGCTGATCCCGAGCATTCCGTGAGGCGCATCGGCACCCCCGGAGACATCGCGGCCGCCGTGCTGTTTCTCCTGAGCGACGCCTCGCGCTGGATCACCGGTCAGGTTGTCCAGGTTGCCGGCGGACATGCCCTTTGATCCTTCTTCGCCGGCCCAGTTGCCTCCAGATGACTTGCAAGGAGCTGCGACACGCCGATCGTCCTGGAAGGCCCTACCGTTCCCGATCAGGTGATGCGGTAGAAACTGCTCAGCCAGACTATGACGGCGGCGAGTCGAGTGAAGGCGGAACAATGGACATCGAACGCGTCATGGCGGACGGGTCGATCTGGCCAGGAGAGCCGGCCGGCCGCAGGTGCCGGAGAAGCACCTCCTAGTCCCAGCGGCCCTGGTAGGAAAAGATCGGCAGTCTCCACTTACCCCAGATCGCCAGCAGACGCAGCGCCAGGCCACAGGTGAAGCTGATCGCGGTGTTCAGGTCGGTATCGACGCCGAGTGCATGCAGGCTAAGGAACAGGACGCAGACGGCCAGCGAGACGCTGGCATAGAGCTCACGCTGGAACACCACCGGCACCTGGTTGCACAGCACGTCGCGCAGGATGCCGCCGCAGATGCCGGTGATCATGCCGGACATGACGACGACCACGCTCGGATAGTCCATCGCCATCCCGACGCTGCAGCCGATCAGCGAGAACGCGATCAGGCCCATAGCGTCGAGCACCAGGAAGAGGCGCTTCAGATTGTGCATGAAGGACGCGACCACCGGGGTCAGCAGCCCGGCGGAGATCACCAGGTAGACGTATTCGGGGTGCTGGGTCCAGCCGATGGGGAACCGGCCGAAGGTCAGGTCTCGGATGGTGCCGCCGCCCAGGGCCGTGACGAAGGCGATCACAGCGACGCCGAAGATGTCCATGTCGCGCCGCCCGGCCGCCAGTGCGCCGGACATCGCCTCGGCCGTGATCGCGACCAGGTAGATGACGAACAGGACGGATTCCGAAGGCAGGAACGGGTACATCGGGGAGGTTCCGGCTAGAGCCAGGACACGCCGTGCTTACGGATCCTGATGTGCCTCTCCCTCCGTCCGGTCAGCCGGGCGTTGCGGCTCTGCGGGCACCCGGGCCTCCTTGGACGGCACACGAGGTCGCTGCGGTCAGCATCCCCGGGACGATCATGGGAGTTCGCACTTTCGGCAAGGGCGGGCATCAGCTCGATGCCAGGCAGCCTCCGTCGCGGAACTGCCGGATGGACGACGCACCCTCGCCGCACTGGCCGACAGAGCGCACCGAAACAACGAAAAAGTCCCCGGAAAATCGAACAGGCCGCCTCCCCAAAAGGAAGCGGCCTGCCGAGATACTGCGTCAGTGTCCTGTTACGGACGAGACTGGAAAGACGTCAGTTGCTCACAGAGAACGTGACCGACATCGTCTCGGCAGTAACGGACACCCGAACGCTCGACATCGGATCACCTCCTTTCTTGGTTGCCAACTGGCCTCAGTCGAACATGAGTTCCGGTCGTTGTCAACTTCCAGGTGAGTGCCAAACGCGTGAATGCCGCTTTCCGGCGACGATGGGCGGGTCTATCTGGTCGTTCGGCAACAGGGAGGCAGACGGTGAACAAGGCCTATGTGGCCGGGACCCTCGACACCAAGGGCCCGGAGCTCTGCTATCTGCGCGACCTGCTGGCGGCGGCGGGCGTGCCGGCGGTGCTGGTCGATGTCGGCACGGCCCGGCCGGGCGAGGGCGCGGACATCACTGCCAGTGAGGTCGCGGCCTGCCATCCAGACGGCGAAAGCGCAGTCTTTACCGGCGACCGCGGCAGCGCGGTGGCGGCCATGGCAGAGGCCTTCGCCCGCTTCCTGCAGGGCCGGACCGACCTGGGTGGGGTGATCGGCGCCGGCGGCTCGGGCAACACCACGATCGTGTCGGCCGGGATGCGCGCCTTGCCGGTGGGCACGCCCAAGATCCTGGTCAGCACGCTGGGCTCCGGCGACGTGCGCCCTTACGTGGGCGCCTCCGACATCTGCATGATGAACGCGGTCACCGACGTGCAGGGGATCAACTCGATCAGCCGCACCGTGCTGGGCAACGCCGCCCATGCCCTGGCCGGCATGATGCGGCACCGCGTCCCGGCACCGGACGTGGCCGACAAGCCAGCGGTGGCACTCTCCATGTTCGGGGTGACCACGCCCTGCGTGCAGGCGGTGGCCGCGGCCCTGGAGGACCGGTTCGACTGCCTGGTGTTCCATGCGACCGGCACGGGCGGCCAGGCCATGGAGAAGCTGGTCGACAGCGGCCTGGTCCGTGCGGTGGTGGACGTGACCACCACCGAGATCGCCGACGAGCTGGTGGGCGGCATCCTCAGCGCTGGGCCGGAGCGGCTGGACGCGGTGATCCGGACCGGCGTGCCCTGGATCGGCTCCGTGGGTGCCCTCGACATGGTGAATTTCGGCCCGCGCGCCAGCGTCCCGGAGCGCTTTGCCGGCCGCCAGCTCTATGTCCACAACCCGACTGTGACCCTGATGCGCACCACGCCCAAGGAGAACGCCCGGATCGGCGCCTGGCTGGTGGAAAAGATCAACCGGATGACCGGGCCGGTCCGCTTCCTCCTGCCGCTGGGCGGCGTGTCGGTGATCGACGTGCCGGGCATGCCATTCCACGATCCGGAGGCCGATCAGGCCCTGTTCCAGGCGATCCGCTCCGGCTGGCAGGACGCGCCCGGCCGGCAGCTGATCGAGCTGCCCCATGCGCTCAACGACCCGGCCTTCGCCGCGGCCCTCGTCGATAGCTTTCACCAGATCGTCCGCTGAAGAGGCCAGCCATGCCCCGTTTCGAACGTGCCGCCCTGCTTGAGCGCTTCCGGGCGCTGATCGACCGAAAGATCCCGATCGTGGGCGGCGGTGCCGGCACCGGCCTGTCCGCCAAGTGCGAGGAGGCGGGGGGCATCGACCTGATCGTGATCTACAATTCCGGCCGCTACCGCATGGCTGGCCGCGGCTCGCTGGCCGGCATGATGGCCTACGGCAACGCCAACGACATCGTGGTCGAGATGGCGCGCGAGGTGCTGCCGGTGGTGAAGCACACCCCGGTGCTGGCCGGGGTGAACGGCACCGACCCGTTCATGATCCGCGACAAGTTCCTGCGCGACCTGAAGGATCTGGGCTTCTCCGGCATCCAGAACTTCCCGACCGTGGGCCTGTTCGACGGGCGGATCCGGGTAAACCTGGAGGAGACCGGCATGGGCTACGGGCTCGAGGTCGACCTGATCCGCGCCGCGCATGAGCAGAACCTGCTGACCACACCCTATGTGTTCAACGAGGACGAGGCGGTGGCGATGACCGAGGCCGGCGCCGACATCATCGTGGTCCATTTCGGGCTGACCACCGGTGGCGCCATCGGTGCCGAGACCGCGGTGAAGCTGGAGGACACGCCCGGCCTGATCGACCAGTGGGCCGAGGCCGCCCGCCGGGTCCGCAAGGACGTGATCGTGCTCTGCCATGGCGGCCCGATCTCGGAGCCGGAGGACGCGCAATACGTTCTGTCCCGGAGCCGGCAGTGCAACGGCTTCTACGGCGCCTCCTCGATGGAGCGCCTGCCGACCGAGCGGGCGCTGACCGAGCAGACCCGCAAGTTCAAGGCGGTCACCTTCGGCGGATAGGCAGCGGGCAGGGCGATTGGATAGCGGGCAGCGGATCGAGCCGTTCTGGAAGAGCCTGACAGGCGCCGCGCGGGCGGTCTGGGCGCTGCTCAGCCGGCGCCAGCGCTGGCAGGTGGCGCTCGTGGTGGTGCTGGTGTCGCTGGGTGCCGGCCTGCAGGCGGTCTCGCCCCTGGCGCTCGGCCGCGCGGTCGACGACCTGACCGCGCAGGACGCGGCCGGCGCCGGGCTGGCGGTCGCCACCTACGCCCTGCTGCTGGGTCTCGCCCGCGCGTCCCGCCATGCGATGTTCTACCTCTATGGCGGGGTGATGCGCTTCGTCGAGCGCAGCATGGCGCAGCAGACCTATGCCCATGTCCTGGACCTGCCGCACGCCTTCCATCTCGGCCGTCGCACCGGTGAGCTCAACCGGGTGGTCGCCGACGGCCTGCTCGGCTGGCGGCGGATCCTGGACGCGATGGTCCACTCGGTGCTGCCCTTCGCGGTGGAGGTCGGCGCCACGCTGGCCGTCCTGCTCACCGTCGACATCCCGCCCGCCATCCTGCTGGTGCTGCTGGGTTTCATGCTGGCCTACGGCTTCGTGTTCTACCGGGGCCTCGCCCGCCAGCGCGCGCAGCACCTGGCGGCCTCCACCGGCGATGCCGCCGCCATGGGCGTGGCGACCGACGCGCTGCTCAACCACGAGACGGTGAAGCTGTTCGGCCGCGGCGACTGGGTGGTCGGCCAGCTCCGCGCCTCCCTGGAACAGGGCAGCCTCGCCTGGCTGCGCTACTACCGGA
>NZ_WUJP01000257.1 GCF_009806515.1 Geminicoccus flavidas
CCACTGCGGGCAACGGCATCCTCCTGGCGCTGATCTTCGCGGTCGCCATGGGCCTCGCCCTGTGGCTGGCGGCACGGGAAACGATGGCGGGACGGCTGACACCCGGCGGCTTCGTCCTGATCAATGCCTATGTCCTGCAGGTGATCGGCCCGGTCGAGCGGCTGGGCCACATGGCGCGCGAGTTCACCCAGGCGCTCGACCTGACCCACCGGCTGCGGGCGCTGCTGGGCGAGCCCACCGAGAGCCTGCTCTCGGCCGGGACGCGCGACCTGCCGCCGGGCGGGCCGGTGGCGGTGCGGGCACGAGGACTGACCTTCGGCTACGACCCGCGCCGCCCAGTGCTACGCGGCATCGACCTGCACATCCCGGCCGGGCGCACCCTGGCCGTGGTTGGGCGCAGCGGCTCGGGCAAGTCGACGCTGGCCCGCATGCTGTTCCGCCTCTACCAGCCGACCGGCGGGACGATCACGATCGACGGCATCCCGATCGGCGACATCCGCCTCCCCAGCCTGCGCGACGCGATTGCAGTGGTGCCGCAGGACACCGTGCTGTTCCACGACACGCTGGAAAGCAACGTAGCGTTCGGCCGGCTGGGTGCCAGCCCGGCCGAGATCGAGGAAGCCGCGCGCATCGCCGGGCTGGACCGGGTCGTGGCGGCCCTGCCCGACGGTTGGGCCACGGTGGTGGGCGAGCGCGGCCTGCGCCTGTCCGGCGGCGAGAAGCAGCGCGTGGCGATCGCCCGGGCCGTCCTCAAGCGCCCGCGCCTGTTCGCCCTGGACGAAGCCACCTCCTCGCTGGACACCCGCACCGAGCGCGCCATCCAGGAAAGCCTGAACGCCGCCGCCGAAGGTGTCACTACGCTGATCATCGCGCACCGCCTCTCCACCGTGCGCGACGCCCATGAGATCATCGTGCTGGATGAGGGCCGGGTGATCGAGCGCGGCACCCACGCGGAGCTGCTGGCCAAGGGTGGCGCCTATGCCGCACTGTGGCGGGTCCAGCAGCAGGAGGACGCGGTGGAGGCGTGAGTGCCGCCATGCGTGACCATCGGGTAGCCCGCGCTAGGCTGGCGCGGTGCACCCGGGCGGTTCAGTGATGGGACAAGGCATGGACGCTCATCCCCTCAGGAAAGCCGGCCACCGGCGGATAGCGGCCTGGGCTGGTGCTGCGACCTTGCTGCTGCTGCCCGCCATGGCGATGCAGGTCACCGACGAGGTGGCCTGGGGTCTCGCCGACTTCATCCTGTTCGGCGCCATGCTGGTCGCCGCCCTCGGCAGCTACGAACTGGCCACCAGGATGAGCGGCGGCAGCCGGTACCGGGCCGCGGCCGGCCTGGCGCTCGCGACGGCATTCCTGCTCGTCTGGATGAACCTGGCAGTGGGGATCATCGGCGCGGAGGACCATCCCGCCAACCTGATGTTCGGCGCGGTGCTGGCCGTAGGGATCATCGGCGTGCTTTGGGCGCGCTCGCGGCCGCTCATGATGGCATGGGCACTGGTGGCGACGGCACTCGCCCAGGCCCTGGGCGGCACGATCGCCCTGGCTGCCGGATGGGGAGACCAGCCATCCGCCATCATGGGCCTGACTGCCCTGTTCGTCGCGCTGTGGCTCGGATCTGCTTGGCTGTTCCGCCAATCGGCGCAGGAGTGACCGCGTTCGAGGATTGCCTCCCGGGGTCGGACCCGCCGGCCGGGTCCCGGCTAGTTCATCCCGTCCGGCACCAGCAGAAACTCGGCCACGTTCTCGCCGTTCACCATCAGGACCCGCTGCCGGCTGACCGCGTCGACCGTCCAGTTGTCCAGCCGGTCGCCGCGCCGCACCCGAACATAGCTGCCCTCGCTGGAGACCAGCAGGGCGAACACCCGCCCGTTCTCCTCGACCGTGCCGATCAGCCGGTAGCGGTCGCGGATATTGTCCTCCGGCGGCGGTGGTGCGACCGCATCTTCCAGGAACGGCTCGCTCGGCGGCTCGGTGGGGGGTACCCTGGGATGCCGGGTCGCGGCGAACAGCGGGCGGTCGACCATCGCGGAAAAGGTCTCGATCGGCGGCAGCGCGCGTGGGGCATTCCCGGGCGCCGGCTCCGCTGGCGTTTGAGCGGCCGGCTGGCCGCCGCGGCTGACCGCGGTCACCGGGGCCTCGTCTGCGCCGCTGGTCCACCACAGCCAGGCCAGGACGGGCAGGGCCAGGAGGATCACGCCGAGCGTGACCGGGCTCATCCCCTTCATGACTGCGGCTCCGGCTGGCGCATCCAGCCGACGATCTCGGCAGCCACCTGGATGTCGCCCTGCCAGACATTGGACGGGTCTTCCGGGTTCTGCTCGGCGGTGACGTCCAGCCGCTCGACCGCAAGCACCGGCGAGGAGGTCTCGATCCGGTAGAGGAACTCGCGCAGCATCACCGAATCCCCGGTGAAGGTGACCCGGATCGGCACCGCCACGAAGCGTTCCTGGTCGCGGGTCGGCAGAAGCTCGGCCGAACGCAGCTCGCCGCCCGACACCACCACAGCGTTGCCGGTCAGCTCCTGGATGATGCCGCCGGCCAGCGACGGGCTCTGCGCCTCGATCGTGCCCTGCACGTCCGGCACCGCCTCGCCCTCGGCCTGCTGCGCCTGGCTGGCCAGTTCGGCATGGAGTGTCCGCAGGCGCTGGTCGATCGCGGCCAACTCC
>NZ_WUJP01000258.1 GCF_009806515.1 Geminicoccus flavidas
TCGTGCTGCCGGTCGATCAGCCAGAGCGGCACCAGGATCATCGCTGCGGCCAAGCCCAGCAGCGCCAGCAGGAGAGCCACGGCCGCGGCACGGCTGGCAGCGGGGGTCGCGACGAGCCCGTTCATGGCACGCCTCCCTGGGCGGGATCGACGGGCTCCGCGGGATCGGGGGGATCGTCCATGTCCACGGCCGCCTCGGGACCGGCACCCGGCGCGGTGACTCGGGGCAGTTCCGCCCCGCCCGGCCCCATCTCCAGCCCGTCCTCCCCGAGCGGGCGGACCTGCGCATCGGCGGCGAGCTGGGCGGTCAGGGTGAAGCGGTCGACCTGCAGGCCGAACAGCTCCGGCGCCACCGACGGCCCGCGCGTGCTGGAATTGCCCAGCGCGGCATTGCCGAAGCGCGGGTCAGCGCCGATCAGGGCCAGCACCCGCGGCGCCTCGCTGGCCTCCCCGGTCAGCGTGATCTGGTTGCCGGCCAGCTCGAAGCGCGACAGCCAGGCATCGTCCGGCAGCGCGCGGGAGATGATCTCTAGCGCCACCAGCGAGGACGGCCGCTCGGCCCGCCGGGCGTTGAGGAAGTTGGCATCCGCCAGCGCCTGCAACCGCTCGGCCTGGGCGAGGTCGGCCTCCTGCCGCCGCTCGACGAGGCGCTGCTCCTGGGCGCGACGCTCCTCGACCAGGGCCGAGCGCTGCCAGATGTCATAGGCCAGCACGAGGGTGACCAACGGCACCAGGGCCGCCACGCCGATGAACGCCATCAGCCCGAGCCGCGACCCACGCCGGCCCTTGCCCTGGAGGAGGTCGACGCGCGGCAGCTCGTCGACATGGACGCCCGCCACGTCGATCACCGCCGGCTGCAGCTCGAAGCCGGCCAGCGTGCCGAGCAGCCGGTCGATGACCTCGCGCGGCGCGAAGGTGGCCTCGATCCGGATCTTGCCGGTCTCGGCCGGGCGGTCGATTACCCGGGCATCATAGGCGATCTGCTCGGGCGTCCAGGGGGTCAGCACGTCGACCCGGTGCGCCAGCACGTCCTGGAGATGGCGCTCGGCCGCCGCCGGCAGCTCGTCGCGCGTAACCAGTCCCTCGCTGGCCGGCAGGCGCAGCACCACCGGCATCCTGCTCCGGCGGATCCGTTCGGCCAGCTCGACCGACTGCTCGTCCGGCACCAGCCGGGGTTCGGCCACGCCGCGCTTGACGTCGATCCGGCTGGGCCGCGGCAGGTCGAGCCGGCCGAGATCGACCGCGTCGTCCGTGCCGCGGCGGACCATCACCCGGAAGCCCACGCCGTCATAGAGCAGGATCACCGCCTTGCGCAGCAGGGGGTCGCGGCGCCGGCGCGGCAGGAAGCTGCCGAGCTCGCCGGTCCACCACTGCCAGAAGCGCTGGAAGCCGTTGCCCGTGTCCGCCTCGTCCAGGGTGGCCGCACTCATGACCGCACCCCATCCTGGCCCGGTGCCGGCGGTGGCGGCGGCGGTGCGTCCAGAGTCTGGCGGTCCAGCACCACGAAGGGCAGGCGCTGGGCGCTCTGTGCTGCGGCGGCTTCGGCCCCGGCCGCCGTGACGGCCAAAGGCGCATCGCCGGTCTCGCCGGTCTGGCCGCTCTCGCCGGCGCCGGCATCGCCGCCGTCCTGGCCGTCCTCGAAGGCCAGGAGGAACCGGTCGGTCCGGCGCAGGAGCCCGTCGATCGTGGCCTCCACCGTCAGGCGCATGACCTGCCTGGCTGGACCCGTGGCGTCACCCTCCTCCCCGTCTTCCTCCCCGGGCTCCGGCGCCGTGCTCGGATCCTCCGCGATCTGGGCCAGCACCTTGGAGAGCTCGGCTGGGGACTTGGCCCGCGCCTCGGCGATCATCTGCTTTTGCGAGCGCGACAGGAACGGCAGCACGTCGATCAGCTCCTGCCGGGCGAACTTCAACTCGACGTTCGGCGCACCGGTGGCGGTGGTGAGATAGGGCCGCACCCGCTCCGCTATGCTCGCGTCCATGCCGGTGGCCGCCAGCCACGCGTCCACGCTGACGAACGGCCGAGGGGCGGAGCCGATCACGGCGCCAGCCCGGCTCGCCCGCTTCTTGCCTGCCTCGGTGACCTCGATCGCGCGCGTGGCGACCTGGCGATCCGCGATCTTCTCCAATAGGGCACGCAGGACCCTGGGGTCGCCACGGTTCACGTCGATCCTTCCCATCTCCGGTTCGGCATGCAGGTACAGGCTGACCCCGTCCGCCACCACCCGGCTCGTCATCGCACGGCCGGACAGCATCATCGCCTCGATCCCGTTGCTCGGCTCGACCGCCGGCTCCCCGGAGGCATCCGACAAAGAGCGCTCGGTCTCCCCGCTGTCCATCGTGTCGCCGCCGGTGTCGAACCCGCTGTCCAGGCCGTCGTCGCTGTCGGCCAAGGCGGCATTGGTCTCGGCATCGGCCTGGGCCTCGGCTTCGGCCTCAGCCTCGGCATCGCGCCGGGCGGCCTCGGCGCGCTCGCGATCCTCGATCTCCCGGCTGCTGCGCAACTGGTTGTAGAGCATCTGGGCAAACTCGCCGTCGATCGCGGCACTGGCCCTCAAGCGCGCCTCGGCCATGTTGACCTCCAGCGAGCCTTCGCGGACCCGGCCGGAGAAGCCCAGCGCCATCACCGCGAGCACGCCCGTCATCCAGATCACCACCAGCACGGCGCTGCCGCGGCGGTCGCGGGTCATAGGGCGCTCCCCGACAAGAGCCGGCAGTCGACCCGCTCCTCGCCGCAGATGGCGGCACCCCGCACCGGGAAGGGTGCCACGATCTCCGGCATCGGCAGGGCACCCGGGCTGATCATGGCGAGTGCCACCGCCTGCGGGAGGTCGGTGGCATTGGGCGGCCAAGCAGTGACCCAGGCGGCGGGGCGCTCAGCGCGCACTGTGCCGAAATAGCGCAGCGCATAGCTGCCGCCGCGGTGGAGCACGATCGGTGCCTGGGCTTCCAGGTCCGGCACCGCCTCGGTCGGATCGTCGCCGATCGGCACCTTGCGCAGGAGCAGCTGCGCCACCCCGGCCAGGTTGTCGATCTGGAGCTCGACCAGCTGGAGCACCGGCGCCGGGCGGCCCTCGGGCTGGATCGCGATGAAGCGCAGCCGGTCGGGGCGGGCCTCGAACACCGGCTGGAGCCGGCCGTTGCGGTCGGGCACGTAGGGCCGGGCCCGGCCGACCTCGCGCACCAGCAACTGCTGCAGGTCGACCGCCGCGGTGAGCGCGGTGGTGCGCGTGTCACCCTTCTGGATCGCGAGATTGGTGGAGCCGAGCGCACTGGTGACCACGGTGGCGAGCACCGCCAGCAGGGTCATCGCCACCAGCAGCTCGATCAGGGTGAAGCCGGCTTCAGGGTGACGCATCGTCGCCTCCGAACCCGCCCCCACTTCCACCAAAGCCGCTGTCCCCGCCAAACCCGCCGTCGCCAAAGCCGCCATCATCGTCGCCGAACGAGCTGCCGTCGTCGCCGAAGCCGCCCGCCTCGTCGTCGTCCGCATCGTCGCCAAAGCCACTCCCCGGGCGGGTCGCCGGCTGCGGCACGGTGCGCAGGCGCTTGGTCTGCACCGAGAGCTGGCGGCCGTCCGGCCCCTCCACCGTCACCACGTAGCGCACCAGCTCCAGCTGACCGGCCTGCGGCTCGTTCTCCTCCGGATCGTCGCCGAGCGCCGGCGGGCGGGCCGGAAGGTCCTGGATCCGCTGGCGATCCAGCCGCCAGCGCAGCTCGCCCTCGACACCGGTCTGCAGCGGAAGCGGCCTCGCCAGGTCCAGATCGATCCGCTGCAGGATGCGTTCCGCCTCCAGCACCAGAGCGAGGCGCCCCTCGTCATAGCTGGTGCGGCGCAGACCGCTGGCGATGCCCTCGAACAGCACGGCCACCACCAGAGCCAGCACGGTGAGTGCCACCAGCACTTCGAGAATGGTGAAGCCGGCCTCCGCCGGCCTGCCGGGCAGGCCGCCCGGGATGACCGGTTCAGCCTGCATGGTCTTCCACGATCCGGATCCGGCCAGTGACGGGCGACACCAGGAGATGGCGCGCCTCGACGTCGTTGCCCACCAGCAGGCGCGCCGCGGACGCCTCGCCGCTCGGATAGAACAGCACGGCATCGCCGGTGCCGCCGGCCAGCTCCAG
>NZ_WUJP01000259.1 GCF_009806515.1 Geminicoccus flavidas
CCGGGTCGGCTGTCCCTTGAGCCGGACCGTGCCCACCCGCCGCTCCACCGGATCGACCTGGCACAGGACCGGCCGGCCCTCGACCTGGGCCTGGCCGCGGCAGTTGACCAGGGCGCGGCGCGCGTCGGCAGCCGCGGTGCCGACCCCGCCGCCCAGATAGGCGCTGGCGCGCACCGCCACCCAGCCGGTCGCAAACCCGAGGATGACCAGCACCACCAGGAGCTCGAGCAGGGTGAAGCCTGCCTGATTCGGGGCAGATCCGTCAGCGGGCGATGTTGCCGACGTCCGCCGCATCGCCCTGTCCTCCCGGCGTGCCGTCCGAGCCGAGCGAGCCCAGGTCGAACGGGCCGCGCTGGCCAGGGGAACGATAGACATAGTCGCGCCCCCAGGGGTCCTTCGGCAGCTCCGGCTTGCTCAGATAGGGTCCGCGCCAGGTCGGCACGCCCGAAGGTGCGGTGACCAGAGCCCCCAGGCCCTGCGCGGTGGACGGGTAG
>NZ_WUJP01000260.1 GCF_009806515.1 Geminicoccus flavidas
TTGCCGTTGTCGAGCTTGTAGAGTTCCAGCGCCTGGCTCAGGTTCTCGATCTGGAGCTTGGCGGTGTCCGAGCGCGCGCTCGACAGGTAGCCCAGGACCCGCGGCCCCGCGAGCGCTGCGAGCAGGCCGAGGATGACCAGCACCACCAGGAGCTCGATCAGGGTGAAGCCTGCATCCGGGCGGCGGTGACGGCGACGATGGGGCATGGACAACGGGTTCCCGAAGAACTTGGCGGGGCGACGCGCGCATATGGCCAATTCGACCGGGCTTGGGCAAGTGCGGCGCGCATTCGGCTCAGCCCCTGTCCGGCTCCACCGGTACGCCTGCGCAGAAGATCTCGCCGATCGTGCCATTTGCGTCGATCACCAGCAGGTCCGCGCGCCGCCCGGGCGCGATCCGGCCGCGATCGTCCAGGCCCAGATAGTCCGCCGCCACCGTCGAGGTGCGCAGGGCCGCCTCGGCGAGCGGCAGCCCCAGCGCCACGAGGTTGCGCAGGGCCTGGTCCATGGTCAGCACGCTACCGGCCAAGGTCCCATCCTGTAGTCGGGCCGAGCTCCCGTCGGAAATCACATCATGGCTACCCAGGCGATATTGGCCTGGCGGGCAGCCGGCGGCCGCCATCGCGTCGGTGACTGCGTAGAGCCCAGGGATGGCCCGGCGCGCCAGCAGCAGCATCTCCGGATGGACATGGAGCAGGTCGGCGATGACCTCGGCATGGGTGGCGCGGCCGAGTGCCGCCGCCGCCACACCCGGCCGCCGGTGGTCGGCACCGCTCATCGCGTTGAACAGATGGGTGAAGCCCGCAGCCCCGGCCGTTAGCGCCGCAAGACACTGACCGGCATCGGCAAGACTGTGGCCAATCTGCACACGCGTCCCCAGATGGCTGAGTTGCGTGATCAATTGGTGTGTCGGATCCTGTTCTGGTGCTATGGTGGCGACGATTATGGGTGCGAACTCGATCAGCTCCCCGACCAGGTCCAGGTCGGGTGGTATCGCGAACGGCGGCTGCGCGCCCAGCTTGTCAGGATTGATGAAGGGCCCTTCCAGATGCACGCCCGGCAGGTCGGCATGATCCCGCGTGTCCGAACGCACGACTTCTGCAATGCCGGCGAATGCCTGGACGATCGCTTCGCGCGGCGCCGTGACAGTGGTCGGCAGGAGCGTGGTGGTCCCGTGGCGCAGGTGGAACGCTGCCATGGTCCTGACCGCTTCGGCCCCCGCCATGACGTCGGCGCCGGCACCACCGTGGCAATGCGGATCCACGAAGCCCGGAATCACGTAGCGGCTACGATTAGCGCTGGCG
>NZ_WUJP01000261.1 GCF_009806515.1 Geminicoccus flavidas
TGCGGCTCGACCGCCTCAATCCTGTGGCTAAAACGCACCAGTGCCGGGTGGAACTGGTTTCCGACCAGCACGAGGCCATCGATTGGGGATGAAGATGGTTTCATCTAGGGCCGTCGCTCGCTCGTCTGGGGGATACTGTCATTCCCATTGGAGCCTCCGGCGCGCAACGGTCGTTGCGCGTGACCGGCGGTTCCTGCCGATCGACTTTTCGCCGCGGTCTCCGGATGGTCCGGTGATCCACGTCAACCTGCGCTGACGACAAAAAAACAATCATGCTGCCCTTCTCTCGCGCCGACCTCGAGCGGCTCTATCACCCGGCGACCTGGAAGCGGGGGGAAACTCTCCAGGAACAGGGTACGGTCGTCGAACTCGATGTCGAGCGCGACGGCAAGACCATCTCCGGCAAGGTCAAGGAGGCCGACCGCCGGGTGCCCTATCTCGTGCGGATCCAGGTGCAGAATGGGCGCGGCGGCCGCGTGAAGGTCTCCTCGACCTGCACCTGCATGATCCACACCCAGTGCGAGCATGCGGTGGCGATGCTGCTGCACGCCTTGCACAAGACCGCGGCGCCCGAGCCCGAGGAGCAGACCGTCGCGATCGACAGCGAGACGGAAGCCTGGCTCGCCGCCATGTCCGGCACGAGCCGGGCCAGCGATTCCGACAACGACGTGGTCCTCTACCTGCTGGAGCCGGCGCAGCGGTCCTGGCGCGACCTGGGCGTGGCCCAGCCGATCAGCGTGCGGACCTCGCGCGCCCGCCGGCTGCGCGACGGCATGTATGGACGCGACAACTCGGTCTCGATCAGCCAGATCGCCAGTGACGACGCGCCGCGCTTCGTCACGCTCGAGGACCAGGTGATCGGCCGGCTCCTGGCCGGCGTGCCGGGCAATGTCCGCCGCCTGGCCGGGCCGACCGACGGCGAGGTCCTGCGCATGATGCTCGCCACCGGCCACTGCCACTGGCAGAGCAGCACCAACCCGGCCCTCACCCTGGGCGAGGACCGGCCGGGCAAGGTGGTGTGGCGCTTCAACGGTGAGGGCCAGCAGCGCGCCTTGTGCGAGCTGGATGACGCCAACGACGACACGATCATCCTGAACCTGGGCCAGCCCTGGTATGCCGACCTGAAGAACGGCGTGGTGGGCAAGGTCGAGACCGGGCTGGACGTCCGCCAGCTCCGCCACCTGCTGAACGCCCCGGCGATCCCGGCGATCACGGCCGGCCTGGTGCGCCAGAAGCTGGTGGCCGCGGTGCCGGACATCCCGCTGCCCGAGCCCTTGAAGAAGCGCGAGCGGATCGAGGTGGCCCCGACCCCGGTGCTCCACCTGCACTGCCCGCGCGTCCAGGTGCAGCGCGGCCTCGGCTGGAACAAGGAGGTCGAGGACGTCGACCTGCCGCTGCTCCGCCTCTCCTTCGACTATGCCGGCGCGCAGGTCGGCTGGCAGGACGGCAAGACCGAGATCAACCATGTCTCGGACAACCGCCTGCTGGTGATCCCGCGCGACGCGCTCCTGGAAGTGCCCTATGTCGAGCGGCTGAACGCGCTGGGCCTCCAGCCCTTGGGCCCGACCGGGCTCGGCAAGTTCGCCGACCCGTCCTGCCGGCAGGACTTCACCTTCGAGGAGGGCGAGGAGGACGACGACCTCAGCTTCCGCTGGGTGCAGTTCAACCACCAGGAGCTGCCGCGCCTGGTCCGGGAAGGCTGGAAGGTCACCTTCGGGCCGGAATATCCCTATCGGGTCGCCAAGGTCACCAATGGCTGGCACCTCGATGTCGTGGAAAGCGGCATCGACTGGTTCGAGGCCAAGGTCGAGATCGACGTGGATGGCGAGCGCCTGCCGCTGCTCCCGGTGATCCTGGAGCTGTTCGAGCGCGCCCCTGAGAGCATGTCGCCGTCCGCCCTGGAGGAGGCCGGCGAGGAGCCGATCTACGCCAACCTGCCGGACGGGCGGATCCTGCCGATCCCGGCCGAGCGCCTGGCCGCAATCCTGCGCTCGCTCTACGAGCTGCTGGCTGCCGGCAAGGTCGATGAATCCGGCACGCTCAAGCTCAGCCGGGCCGAGGCGACCCGCCTGATCCAGCTGGAAGACGAGCTGCCCAAGAACACGCTGGTCTGGAACGGCGGAGAGAGCATCCGCCAGCTCGCCCGCCAGCTCACCGCCAACGGCGAGCTGCCCAAGTGCATGCCGCCAAGGCAGCTCAAGGCCGAGCTGCGCCCCTACCAGAAGCAGGGCCTGGACTGGCTGCAGTTCCTGCACCACGCCAACATCTCCGGCGTGCTGGCTGACGACATGGGCCTCGGCAAGACGCTCCAGACGCTCGCGCACATCGCGCTGCTGAAGGAGCAGGGCAAGCTCGACAAGCCGGTGCTGATCGTGGGCCCCACCAGCCTGATCCCGACCTGGCGCTCGGAAGTGCGCAAGTTCGTGCCGCACATCCGGCTCCTGGTCCTGCACGGCCAGGACCGCCACGACCTGTTCGAGCATATCCAGGACTATGACGTCGTCCTGACCTCCTATGCCCTGCTCCTGCGCGATGCCGACGAGCTCCTGGCGCGCGAGTGGCGGCTGGTGGTGCTGGACGAGGCCCAGGCGATCAAGAACCCGACCACCAAGCTCGCCAGGACGGCCTACAAGATCAAGGCCGACCAGCGCCTGTGCCTGACCGGCACGCCGATCGAGAACCATCTCGGCGAGCTGTGGTCGATGTTCAACTTCCTGATGCCCGGCTATCTGGGGGATCGGGAGAACTTCCGGAAGGTGTTCCGTACCCAGATCGAGAAGGACGGCAACCAGGAGCGCCAGCAGCTGCTGGCGGCGCGCGTCCGGCCGTTCATGATCCGCCGCACCAAGGACCAGGTCGCCCAGGACCTGCCCGAGAAGAACGAGATCATGCGCGAGATCGAGCTGACCGACACGCAGCGCGACCTCTACGAGACCGTCCGCCTCGCCATGCATGCCAGGGTGCGGCAGGAGATCGCCGAGCGCGGCCTGGCGCAGTCGAACATCGCGATCCTCGAGGCGCTGCTCAAACTGCGCCAGGTCTGCTGCGACCCGCGCCTGCTCAAGAGCGACAAGGTGGACGGGTTCGGCCTGTCCCAGTCGGCCAAGCTCGACCTGCTCTCAAGCATGCTGCCCGACATGATCGAGAACGGCCGCAGGATCATCATCTTCTCGCAGTTCGTCGAGATGCTCGACCTGATCGAGAAGATGCTGACCGAGGTCGACATCGACTTCGTCAAGCTGACCGGCCGCACCAAGGACCGCGAGACCCCGGTCAAGCGGTTCCAGGCCGGCGAGGTGCCGGTGTTCCTGATCAGCCTGAAGGCCGGCGGCACCGGGCTGACGCTCACCCGGGCGGACACGGTGATTCACTACGATCCGTGGTGGAACCCGGCCGTGGAGGCGCAGGCGACCGACCGCGCCCACCGTATCGGCCAGGACAAGACGGTGTTCGTCTACAAACTGATCTCGTCCGGCACCGTCGAGGAGAAGATGATCGAGCTGCAGCAGAAGAAGAAGCAGCTCGTCGACGGCATCCTGACCGGTACTGCAGGGAGCATGAGCTTCTCCGAGCAGGACATCGACCAGCTGTTCGCGCCACTGGAGGTCTGAGCCACCCGCCACCCGTCCGGCCAGCCGGCGGGTGGCGGAAGTTCTCCCAGTTTTCTCCTTGTGGTTGGGCGGCGCCGGACGCCGTTTCCCCCACCATTTTCGACAGGCCCGGGTCGCCGGTGCGGACTAGATAAAGGTCAACGAGAATTTATGGACTCGGGCCTTTGTCATGCGAATTACCGGAACTAACCAAAACGATGACCTCACCGGCACTGCCGGCGCCGACGTGATCGCCGCGCGCGGCGGCGAGGACGTCGTGGATGGAGGTGCCGGCGACGATCTGCTGGCCGGCGGCCAGGGCAACGACACGATCCAGGGCGGGCTCGGCAACGACGTGATCGGCGGCGACGGGTTCGCCGATCCGCAGGCCGGCGGCATCACGCTGGGCGACGAGCCGGGCGACGACTGGCTGATCGGCGGGGCCGGCGACGACCGGATCGAGGACCGTTCCGGCAGCGACCTGATCGAGGGCGGCGACGGCGACGACCTGCTGCTCGATGGCGATGGCGGCGGCATCATCCGTGGCGGGTCCGGCCAGGACCGGATCTTCCTCCAGGGCACCGACGGGGCCGGCGCGTTCGGCGACGCCGATGCCGACCGCTTCACCGTGGAGCGCGCCGGCGCGATCTGGCTGGACGGCGGCGGCGGCGACGACCGCATGATGGTGGAGGCGCAGGCCGCGGTGGTGCGCGGCGGCGAGGGCAGCGACCAGATCGCGTTCAGCAACGGGGAGTTCCTGGGCATCCCCTCGGTCATGGCGCGCAGCCATGGCGGTGCCGGCGACGACCGGCTCGACGGGACGGCCTATTGGAACGACCTGCGCGGCGAGAACGGCGACGACCGCCTGTTCGGCGCCGGCTCGTTCGCCCGCCTGGATGGCGGGGCCGGCACGGACACGCTGGTGGCGTTCGCCGAGCGCTCGGTGCTCACCGGCGGGGCCGGTGCCGACCTGTTCCACCCCTCATCCGGCGAGGTGACGGTCACCGACTTCCTGCGCGGCCAGGACCGGGTGGCGTTCGAGGGCCGTGGCTTCGCCGACCTGGACACCAACCACAACGGCATCCTGGACAATGGCGATCAGTGGGTGAGCGTCCGGCAGATGATGCTGGACGACGAGACCCGCCTGTCCACCGTGCTGCGCCTGCCGCCGGCCTCGCCCGAGGCGGGCGCGGTCACGGCCACCTTCTTCGGCGTCACCGGCCTGTTGGCCAGCGACTTCCGCACCGGCATCGACCCCATCCCCGGCGCCGCGCAGGCGCGGACCGTCCTGCGTGGCTTCGGCGCGGAGCGGACCGGTACGGAGAGCAGTGACCGGCTGGTGGGGACGGAGTTCGACGACGTCCTGGCCGGCGGCAAGGGTGCGGACCGGCTGGAGGGTCTGGCCGGCAACGACCTGCTGCTGGGCGGGCGGCGCGACGACCTGCTGCTGGGTGGCGAGGGCGACGACGTGCTGGTCGGCGAGGGCGGCCAGGACCGGCTGGAGGGTGGCAGCGGCGACGACAGCCTGATGGGCGGGCTGGCCGACGACGTGCTGATCGGCGGCAGCGGGCGGGACATGCTGAACGGCGGTGCGGGGCTCGACCTCCTGGACGGCGGCGACGGTGACGACGCGATCTTCGACGAGGCGGACGTTGCCGATCTGGATGCCGGAGCCGGCGACGACTGGGTGCGCCTGGGCACGGGCCGGGAACGCTTCGACCGGGCCGAACTGCGCCTGGGCGAGGGGGCCGACCGGGCGGACGTGCTGGGCGGCGACGTGCGCATCCATGGCGAAGGCGACGACATCCTGCGCGTGGGCTTATGGGACAATCTCCTGCATGGCGGGGAGGGCCAGGACTGGCTGGGCGGCGGCCAGGACGGCGACACGCTCCTGGGCGATGGCGGCAACGACAAGCTGGGCGGCGGGGCCAGCAGTGACCGGCTGAACGGCGGGGCCGGCGACGACCTGCTAGTGGGCGGGGCCGGTGACGACCTGGTCGCGGGGGCCGCCGGTGACGACCAGTTCCTGTTCCGCGCCTGGTCGCTGGACGGGGTGATCGAGGGCGACGAAGGCGAGCGGGTGCTGGACTTCGTGCGTGGCGAGGATCGCCTGCTGCTGCGTGGCGGCACCGGCTTCGGCGCGGAAGGCCGGGTCGTCACGCTCGCCATGCTCGACAGCAACGGCGACGGCGCGCTCGGTGCTGGCGACCACGGCATCGGGCTTTCGGCCGGTACGGTGAACGGTGCCGAGGTCCAGAGCCTGGTGATCGACCTGGGTGCCGCCTTGGGCCTGGCTGCGGCCACCGGGCACCGGGTGACGCTCGTGGGCATCGACCGGCTGTTCGCCCCCGATCTCGGCTGAGGCCGGGGATCGCCTATAGTCCCCCTGGCAAAACGGGGATGGCCCAGAGGGTGCGGGCACCTCTATACCCGGAAGCCTCGGGCGACAGGGAAGCCCGGCCACAGGAGGAAAGACGCAATGCCCATTCTCTACACCACCAAGGCATCCGCCACCGGTGGCCGCCAGGGCCATGCGCGCAGCGAGGACGGCAAGGTCGACGTCCAGCTCGACACGCCCAAGGAGTTGGGCGGCGGGGGCGGCCCCGGCACCAATCCCGAGCAGCTGTTCGCCGCCGGCTACTCGGCCTGCTATCTCGGCGCCCTGAAGTTCGTGGCCAACCAGCAGAAGGTGAAGATCAGCGAGGACGCGAAGGTCACCACCACGGTCGGCATCGGTCCGCGCGAGGACGGCGGCGGCTTCGGCCTCGCCATCTCCATGGAAGTGAGCCTGCCGGGCGTGGACCGTGCCAAGGGCGAGGAGCTGATCCAGGCCGCTCATGTGGTCTGCCCCTATTCGCACGCAATCCGCGGCAATCACGAGGTGCAGACCACCCTGGTCTGAGCCTCCGGGCGCTCTAGCGGCCGGTACGGCGGATCGCCTGCACGGCCGTGTCCAGCGCCACCAGGAAGCGCGAGCGGTCCTCCTTGGCGAACGGCCGCCCGCCGCTCCGGATCTCGCCGGTCTCGCGCAGCGTGGTCATCAGGTTGCGCAGCGCGAGATCGGCACCGATCGACGACGGCGTAAACGCCTTGCCGTTCGGCCCCAGCACTCTCGCCCCCTTCTTCACGCAGCGGTCCGCCAGCGGGATGTCGGCGGTGACCACCACGTCGCCCTCGCCCGCCTGCTCCACGATCCAGTCGTCGGCCTTGTCCAGCCCCTCGGTGACGATCACCCGGCTGATGCGCGGATGCTCGGGCACGCGCAGCCACATGTTGGCGACCACCACCACCCGCCACTGGTAGCGGTCCGCGACCCGATAGACCTCGTCCTTCACCGGACAGGCATCGGCATCGACATAGATCGTGTTCAACCGTCCTCCGCATCTGCTGGCCGGCGCATCATGTCCTGCTCAGGGCCTGAGCGCCATGCCTGAAGAATGATCAGGAAAAACATCGACTTGGCGGTTCCCCACCGCGAGCACCGGCCATATGCTGGCCCGGACAGGAGTAGGGGGTATCCAGGTCGTCATGAGCCGTCATCACGTCATCGAGCCGACGCCGGAGAACATGGTCTACGGCTTCTTCGACGCCACGCTGCCACCGATCCTGGAGGTGGATTCCGGGGACACCGTGACGCTCACCAGCTGGCCCGCGGGCGGGCTGGACAGCATGCCGCCCGACCGCTCGCGCGTTGCCGAGCTCAATTTCGCCGCCCACGAGCGCTCCCTGGGCGATGGGCCGCATTTCGTGACCGGCCCGATCTATGTGCGCGGTGCCGAGCCCGGCGACGTGCTGCAGATCGACATCCTGTCCCACGAGCTGCCCTATGACTGGGGCTTCGTCTCGATCCTGCCGCTGCTCGGCACGCTGCCGGGCGAGTTCACCGAGTACGAGACGATCTTCCCCGACATCGACCGCAACCAACGCACGATGAAGCTGCCCTGGGGCAAGGAACTGCCGCTCGACCCGTTCTTCGGCGTGCTCGCGGTGGCCCCGCCGAAAGCCTGGGGACGCCAGCCCACCCCGCCGCCGCGCGTGTTCGGCGGCAACATGGACAACAAGGAACTCAAGCCCGGCACGACCCTCTATCTGCCGGTCTTCAACGAGGGTGCCCTGTTCAGCGCCGGCGACGGCCATGGGGTGCAGGGCGACGGGGAGGTCTGCATCACCGCGCTCGAGACCGCGCTGACCGGCACCTTCCGCCTCAGCGTGCGCAAGGATCTCGACTACACCTACCCGTTCGCCGAGAACGAGACCCACCTGATCTCGATCGGCCTCCACGAGGACCTGGATGATGCCGCCGCCCAGGCGGTGCGCCAGATGGTCGAGCATATCTGCCGGCGCACCGCGCTCAACCGCAACCAGGCCTACATGCTCTGCTCGCTGGCCGGCGACCTGCGCGTCACCCAGACGGTGGACGGGCAGAAGGGCTGCCACATGATGCTGGCCAAGGACAAGCTCTGAGCCGGTCCCGCCTCTTGCTGTCGTCCCCCGCACATGCGGGGGATCAACCACGGACGATTCCCCAGGTAGATCCCCCGGTCGAGCCGGGGATGACGAGGCGGACCCTCAGCGCCCCTGCTGATAGCCCTGGTGGTGGGTGTTCTGGTTGATGTTGCCCTGGCGACCCTGCTCCTTGAGGTTGTTCCGGGTCGGCGCCTTCGGCGAATGCTCCTTGGGCTGGCTCGGCGTGTGGGAGGTCATGCCCGGGTCGCGGTTCTGCTCGGGGATCGGCGGTGTCTTGCTCATGCTGCCTGCTCCTTGCTGGCCTGGGAGGGTAACCGCGGCAGGCAGGATACGTTCCGGCCGATCACGGCGGGTTGAGCCGCCTTCCTTCCCAGCGCACAGTCGGGCCGCGTCAGAAAAAGCGGCGCCAGGGAGGCAAACGAACATGACCGTCGAAGGCAGCATCATCCAGGTGGCCTATCTCGTGCGCGACCTGGAGGCGGCGATGCAGCGGCACTGGGAGGTCTGCGGCCAGGGCCCCTGGGACGTCTACGAGTTCGACGCGACCAAGGTCGACGACTTCATCTATCGCGGCAGGCCGGCGACCCATAAGGCGCTGCTGGGGCTCACCTGGAAGGGCGCGGTGCAGATCGAACTGATCCAGCCGGTCAGCGGCTACTCCATCTATGACGAGCACATCGAAAAGCACGGCGAGGGCCTGCACCATGTGAAGTTCTACCATGCCGACTGCCAGAAGGCGGTGGCCCACTACACGGCTCAGGGCTACCCCGTGATCCAGAGCGGCCGGTTCAACCAGGACGAGCACTATTATCTCGATACCGAGAAGGACTTCGGCTACGTGATCGAGTTGGGCAATGTGGGGCGGGTCCCGCCGCCCAACCGGCGCTATCCGGCCTGACTCGATCCCGCCCGGTTCAGCCCTGGTCGTCGCGCCGGGCCTGCGCGTCCTTCACGAACTGCGACACCCGGCCGATCTCGCGTGGATCAGTCTGCACCGTGTCCTTGGGATTCTCGATCGACGCGGCATCGGCGGCGGCGTGCGGCCCCGGCTGCGGGTGATGGACCGGCGCGTTGCGCTTGCGCTCCAGCGCCGCCTGCAGCCGCGCCAGGTTCTGCTGCCGGCGCCGCTCGACCGCGAACTGGCCCAGCCGGCTGTTCACCCGCCGCAGCGCCTGGGAGAACACCTGCTTGCGGGCGGCCAGCTGCTGCTCGTTGGCCGAACCCTCCCGCTGGCTGCGTGGCTCCGCCTTGCCGCGGCGCAGGCGGTGTCCCTGGCGGATCTGGCCCTGCAGCCGGCCGCGCTGCTCGCGCAGCCAGCGGGCGAGTTCGACCAGCTCGTCCCGCTCCGCGCCGACCAGCCCCGGATAATGGCTGAAGCGCACCCGCTCCAGCTCGCTCTGGGACAGAAGGCTGCGCTCCCTGGACGCTCCGATGCTCATGGTTCCCCTCCTGGCGGTTCAACGGTCTGCTCGGTTGACCGATATGTCCCGCGGCCGGTCATTCTCCAGATGCCGCATGCAAATAGGCCGCACCTGTGCGAACTTGGGCCGCAGATCAGGGAATGGATAAACGATGGCTGAGATACTCGTGGTGGGTGCCGGGCCGGTCGGCCTGACCATGGCGATCGCCCTGGCCCGCCAGGGCCTAACCTGCCGGATCATCGACCGGCTGGACACGCCCAGCCCCTACTGCCGCGCCATCGGCGTGACCCCGCGCACGCTCGAGGTCTGGGACGATCTCGGCATCGTCCGGCCGATGATCGACGGTGGCATCTGGCTGCGCGGCCTGCGGATGGTGGTGAACCGCCAGGTCGCGCAGGAGGTGACGGGCGGCCTGCCGGACCTCCCCTACGGGCTGAACCTGGGCCTGCCGCAGAACGTGACCGAGCGTATCCTGACCGCGCATCTGGCCACATTGGGCATCCGGATCGAGCGCGGCACGACGCTGACGTCGCTGGCGCAGGACAAGGACGCGGTGCAGGTCACGCTGGAGCGGAATGGACAGAGCGAGACGGCCCGCTTCGCCTATGTCGTCGGCTGCGACGGCGCGCACAGCAGCGTGCGCAAGGCGCTCGGCATCGGCTTTCCAGGCGAGGCCTATCCGGTCGAGTTCATGCTGGGCGACGTCCGCTTGACGACCGACCTGCCGCGCGGCGTGGCGCTGCGCGCGGTCGGCTTCGGCGAGGAGGGCATGACCGGCTTCCTGGTGGCGATCCCGCTCCCGGAAGCGCAGCGCTATCGGCTGTCCATGTTCGCCCCCGACGACCTGGCACCGCCCCCAGCGGGCGACGGGGTCGCCCACGGCATCCAGTCCGAACGGCCGGCCCCGGGGCTGGAGCGGCTGCAGGCCGAGGTCGACGCCGTCCTGCCCGGCCTGGTGCTGTCCGACCTGCGCTGGTCGTCGATCTACCGCATCAGCATGCGCCTGGCCGAACGCTACCAGTCGGGCCGGGTGTTCATCGCCGGCGATGCCGCGCACATCCACCCGCCCACCGGCGGCCAGGGCATGAACACCGGCATCCAGGACGCCTACAACCTCGCCTGGAAGCTGGCCCTGGTGATGGGGGGCGCGGCACCGCCCGAACTGCTGGACAGCTACGAGGCGGAGCGCCGGCCGGTGGGCGAGGACGTGCTGGCACGGACGATCGCCGAGACTGAGGCATTCCGCACCGGTGCCCGTGGCGGCGAAAGCAAGCTCCAGGGCGCCCAGCTCGCCATCAGCTACCGGGACAGTGCCTGGGTCCGCGACGAGGCCAGCACCGCCATGGCGGACGGGCCGCAGGCGGGCGACCGGGCGCCGGACGCGAACGGCCTGGCGCAGGCCGAGGTGGGATATCCCCTGCGCCTGTTCGACCTGCTGCGCGGGGCCGGGCACGTCCTGCTGCTGCGGCTGGACGATGCTGGCGACGCCGAGACGGCCGTGAGCCTCGCCGCCACCCTCGCCGCCCGCCACGGCGACCTCCTGCGCTGCTACGCGCTGGCCCCGGCCGGCCAGGTTCTGGACGAGATGCCGGGCCTCCCGCTGCTGGCGGATGCGGCCGGCGAGTTCCAGCGCCGCTATGGCGGGTCTGGCCGAGCCGGCTGGCTGGTCCGACCGGATGGCTATCTCGGCTACCGGACCGGCGACTGGCGGGACAGCGGCCTGCCCGCCTGGCTGGAGCGGGTCCTGCCGGCAGCGGCCGGCCGTCGCAGCCCGCCCCCTTGAACCGGCCGGGCCTAGGCCGACGTTTCTGATGAGGATCGAGGCAACGATCCGCCATCGAAGAAAGGGAGCCTCGCATGGAACGGCCGCTGCAGATCACCTACAAGGGCCTGGAGACGTCCGAATTTCTCGATTCGCTCATCCGCGAGCGGGCCGCGAAACTGGAACGCTACCATCCGAACGTGATCGGCTGCCGTGTCGTGGTGGAGGTACCGCACCGCAGCGCCGAGAGCGGCAAGACGCCGATCGGCATTGCGGTGGAAGTCGAGGTCCCGGGGCGGAACCTGGTGGTCGCCAAGGCCGGCACCGAGCGGCGCGAGGCCAAGAATGATCACACCCAGATCGTCACTCGTGCCTTCGACATGGTGCAGCGCCAGCTCGAGGACGGTGTCGAGGCCCAGCGCGACGTGAACCGCCAGACCGGCGGGAGCGACCTCCAGACCGGTCAGATCGTCCGGCTGTTCAAGGACGCCGACTACGGCTTCGTCGAGGTGCGGGGCGGCCCCGACCTGCATTTCACCCGCTCCGACGTGATCAGCGGCAACTTTGACGAGCTGGAGGTGGGGACCATGGTCCAGGTGACCCCGTCGCCGGCACTGGGCCCGATGGGACCGCGCGCCTCCGAGATCCGGCTGTTCACCAGGGACCGGACGCCCTGACCGGACCAGACACCTGATCGGGGAAGATCCGGTCGATCAAGCAGGGGTTGCGCCCGGTCGTCCCGGCCGGGCGCGCCTGGTCAGGACGCCACCTTGCACTGGGTCGTGGGTTTGCCGTCGGCAGTCCAGCTCGCCTCGTCGCCCTTGCCGCGCAGCTCGTTGCCTTCATCGGCGTACCACATGCCCGAGCCCGAGCGCTGCTGCGGGATGATCAGGGTTTCGCCGCCGTTCTCGGTGACGATCGCCGAGTCCGGCTCGAACCAGACCTCGAGCGTGTTGCCGTTCTCGCAATGGTAGGTGACCGTGCTGACGTCCCGGATCTCCGGGTCGTTCTTCGGCTGCACGGCGCAGGCCGTCATCGCAGCCACGGCGGCGGCAGCCAGGGCGGCCGGCCAGATTTCAATCTTCCTCTTCCCGGACGGCACTGCCGACCTCCACTGACTTGGTTCGCTTGTCGTAGACGCAGACGACCATCGCCCAGCCGTCGCCGCCGCGTTCTTTGCCCCGCACCACTGCCAGCCCGAAGGACGGGCTGCCGAACGGATCGACCGTGGCCACGGCATCTTCGAGAAGCGGTGCCGCCTCGGCAAGGCAGGCAGCGGCCACGTCGTCGCGAAATCTCGACCAGGCCTCGTCCGTGGCCGCCTGCGCAGCGCCCGGCAGGCACAAGGCCAGGGCCACGCTCATCCTGCTGGCGGTCCGCCCCATCGCTTTCCTCCGCTCCGCGCTTTCCCGGCCGGAACTTGAATCCGGCCTTTAGTATTATTGATCCGATCCGGTGCGGGAGACGATTGCCGCCAGCCCTGCGGGTTATGTAGATCTATAGCGCCGGCCCGTCCGCCGGCCGCGGGCATTTGCCGGTCCAGCTTGCGCCGCGTGACCAAACGCTAAGCGCCACGACCCTGTCGTGGTTCACCTTCACAAAAGGCGAACCATTCATGTCTACCTCCTCCATCGGCTTCCTCCACCAATCCGAACGAACCAGGTCCGAGGGATCGATGCCCAGGGATGATCGTCCCCTTCCCGTCATCGTCGACAACCAGCCGATCGGCCTCCTGCTCGAGGCCGGCCAGGGCTTCCGCTTCGTGGCCGCCGATCCGGCCTTCCGCCTGCTCGACGGCAGCCGGTTCTTCCGCCTGGAGCAGGTCCAGCGGGCGGCCGGTGCGATGAAACGCGCTTTGGCCGAACGCGGCCCCGGCGCACGCGCGGCCTGCCGGACCTGCTGACCGCGCACCAGCCACGCTTGGCGCGCCGTCGGGGGCGTTATATCCTGCCGGAAATTTCGCTCCCGGAGGTTCCATGCTTCGCCGCCGCCATCTCGCCGGTGCCGTCCTGGCTCTGGGTCTTCTGCTCCCGCTGGGTGCGCATGCGGCGGAGAGGCTTACCGTGTTCGCCGCGGCCAGCCTGAAGAACGCGCTGGACGAGGCCATCACGGCGTTCGGTGCAGCGAGCGGCACTGAGGTGGTCGCCTCCTATGCGGCGAGTTCCGCGCTCGCCAAGCAGATCGAGGCGGGGGCGCCCGCCGACCTGTTCATCTCGGCGGACATCCCCTGGATGGACTACCTGGCTGAGCGCGACCTGATCGAGCCGGCCAGCCGCGTCGACCTTTTGGGCAACACGCTGGTGCTGGTGGCACCGGCCGACTCGGACGTTGCCGTCACCGGGATCGGTGCCGATACCGACTTCGCCGCCCTGTTGGGCGATGGGCGGCTCGCGGTGGGCCAGGTCGACTCGGTGCCGGCCGGCAAGTATGCCAAGGCGGCGCTGGAGAAGCTCGGCGTCTGGCCCGCGGTCGAGGCGAAGCTCGCCCAGTCCGACAATGTCCGCGCCGCTTTGGCCCTGGTCTCGCAGGGCGAGGCCCCACTCGGCATCGTCTATGGCAGCGACGCGGCGAGCGACCCCAAGGTGAAGGTCGTCGGCACCTTCCCCAAGGGCAGCCATCCGCCGATCATCTACCCGGCGGCCCTGGTGAAGGCCGATCCGGCCAGGTCCGAGGCCGCCGCATTCCTGGCCTTCCTCCAGGGCGACGAGGCGGCGGCCGCCTTCCGCCGGGCGGGCTTCACCGTGCTGGACGGTGCCGCCTCCTGATCGGGTCGGCCGACTGACGCGCGGGCGATGGGTGCCTGGCTCACCCCTGAGGAATGGACCGCGGTCCTGCTGAGCCTGCGCGTCGCGACCGTCGCGACGCTGTGGAGCCTGCCGTTCGGCCTGCTGGTCGCGATGCTGCTGGCGCGCGGCCGCTTTCCCGGCCGGGCATTCCTGGACACGCTGGTCCATCTGCCGCTGGTCCTGCCCCCGGTGGTGACCGGCTACCTCCTCCTGCTCACCTTCGGCCGTCGAGCACCGGTGGGCAACTTCCTCGCCGAACAGTTCGGCATCGTGTTCGCCTTCCGCTGGACCGGTGCGGTGCTGGCCTGCGCGATCATGGCCTTCCCCCTGATGGTCCGGGCGATCCGCCTCTCGATCGAGGCGGTCGACCGCCGGCTGGAGCAGGCGGCCGGCACGCTGGGGGCGCATCCGGCCTGGGTGTTCCTGACGGTCACCCTGCCGTTGATCCTGCCTGGCATCGTCGCCGGCATGATCCTGTCGTTCGCCAAGGCGCTGGGCGAGTTCGGCGCCACCATCACCTTCGTGTCGAACATCCCGGGCGAGACCCAGACCCTGCCGAGCGCCATCTACACCCTCACCCAGATCCCCGACGGCGAGGCCGGCGCCATGCGCCTGGTCCTGGTCGCAGTGGCGATCTCGATGGCGGCGCTGATCGGCTCGGAGCTGCTGGCCAGGCGGATCCATCACCGGATCGGCGCATGAGCCTGGAAGTGCGGATCCGGCACCGGCAGGGCCGCTTCCTGCTCGATGCCGAGTTTGCCAGCACGGGCGGGCTCACCGTCCTGTTCGGCCGCTCCGGCTCAGGCAAGACCACCCTGGCCAACGCGATCGCCGGCCTGAACCGGCCGGGCGAGGGTGTCATCCGGCTGGGCGATACCGTCCTGCTCGATACGGCACGCGGCGTATTCCTGCCGGCGCACCGACGCCGCATCGGCTATGTCTTCCAGGATGCCCGACTATTCCCGCACCTCTCCGTGCGGCACAACCTGGTCTATGGGACCTGGTTCACCAGGCAGCGGCAGGCAGTTGCGGATCTGGACCAGGTGATCGGGCTGCTCGGAATCGGCCACCTGCTCGACCGGCGCCCGTCCGGCCTGTCCGGCGGCGAGCGGCAGCGGGTCGCGATCGGCCGGGCGCTGATGGCGAGCCCGCGCCTCCTCCTGATGGACGAGCCGCTGGCGTCCCTGGACGAGGCGCGCAAGGCCGAGATCCTGCCCTTCATCGAGCGGCTGCGCGACGAGGTCGGCATCCCGATCGTCTATGTCAGCCATGCGGTGGCCGAAGTGGCACGGCTCGCCACCACCGTCGTCGTGCTGGTTGATGGCCGGGTCGTGCGCAGCGGCCAAGCACGGCAGGTGATGGCGAGCCTCGACATGTTTCAGGGCCAGGAACGCGCGGAGGCCGGGGCGCTCCTGGACACGCGGCTGGCCGGGCACGAGCCGGCTTATGCGCTCTCGGTCCTCCAGGCGCCGGCCGGCCGCCTGCTCGTGCCGCTGCTGGACCGGCCGGTCGGCACACCTGTCCGCCTGCGCATCCGTGCCCGTGACGTGACGCTCGCCGTGCGCCAGCCAGACGGCCTGAGCGCCCAGAACATCTTGCCGGGCCGGATCACCGCGATCGGGCGCACCGACGGCCCCGTGGTAGACGTCCAGCTCGACTGCGCCGGCGACCTCCTGATCGCCCAGGTCACCCGCCGCGCCATCGCCACCCTGCCGCTCGAGGTCGGCCGGCCGGTCTTCGCCATCGTCAAGAGCATCAGCTTCGCGGACGGCAGCGACATGGGATCATCGGCCTGAACCTGCTATCCTGTTCGCCTAGGGTGCAGGATGCTCCGCGAACCGGACCCGACCCGACGTTTTGCGAAACGAACCCGAGACGGCCGCATCATCGCTCGACGAAACGAACCCGAGCCGACCCGGCCGGCGACCTGCCACCACACACGTTCCGTCGAGAACATTCGACATCCGCGCTTGACGCCCGTGCCGGCATCGCCGTCAACACCGTGGCCGCCCCGCCCGGAGGAACCGCCGCTTGCCCGTCCGCCTGCTCCGCATCGCGATCCTCTGGCTCCTGGCGCTCGCGACCCTCTGGACGGCCGAACCATACCTGCGCGCCCTCCTGTTCTCGGCCGACGAGCCCCGCGCGATCGCGGCCCGGGGTGCGCTTGCCGAGTTCGAGCAGAACGCCATGGAGGTGTTCGCGTCCCGCTCTGGTGCGGTGCCGCTGATCGCCACCCGCGGCCGGATGGGCGGCGGCACCGGCTCGGGCCTGGTCTGGGACGAGGCTGGGCACATCGTCACCAACAACCATGTGGTGGCCGGCTCGCGCGACGTGGTGGTGCAGTTCGGTGCCGGCAGCCCCGTGCCGGCTACGGTGATCGGCACCGCACCCGACTATGACCTGGCGGTGCTGCGCCCGCGCATCTCGCTGGGCGCGATCGAGCCGATCCCGCTCGGCACCTCGGTGGACCTGACGGTCGGCCAGACCGTCTATGCGATCGGCAACCCGTTCGGGCTCAGCCGCTCCATGTCCTCGGGCATCGTCAGCGCGCTCGACCGGCGCCTGCCGACCGCGTCCGGCCGGGAGATCCGCGGGGTGATCCAGACCGACGCCGCGATCAACCCCGGCAATTCCGGCGGGCCGCTGCTGGACACGGCCGGCCGGCTGATCGGGGTCAACACCGCGATTTACTCGGAGACCGGCAGCTTCGCCGGGGTGGGCTTCGCCGTGCCGGTCGACGTGGTGAACGAGATCGTCCCGCAATTGATCCGCCACGGCCATGCGCCACGGCCTGGCATCGGCATCGCCACGCTGGACGAACGGATCGCAGCCGGGCTGGAGGTGCCGGGCATCGTGATCGCCGAGGTGCTGCCGGGCGGTGCCGCCGACCGTGCGGGCCTGGTCGGCATCGACCCCCAGACCCAACGCCTGGGCGACATCATCACCCAGATCGAGGGCCAGGAGGTGCGGACCATCGCCGAGCTGGCCGAGCACCTGGCCCGGGCAGGCATCGGCAGCGAGGTCGAGCTCACCGTGGTCCGCGACGGCCAGGAGCGCCGGGTCCGGGTCCAGGTGATCGACATCGCCTGATCCCGGGCCTGACCCCAGCCCCGTCGAGCCTCAGTCGATCCCGTTCTGCTTGGCCACGATGTCGGTCAGCATCGGCACGTAGTCGTCGCCATGCCCGGTGCCGACCGCCAGCGCATAGCTGTTGCGCACCGCCGCTCCCACCGGGTTGGCCAGGCCCACCGAGTTCGCCAGTGCCGCCAGATAGGATACGTCCTTCAGTCCGTTGCGCAGGGTGAACTTGTGGGCGTTGCGGTCACCCTCGATCACGTAGCGCCGGAAGGTCTGGTAGAAGCCGCAATCCATCCGCCCGCCCTGGATCACGCTGTCGAACACCTGCGGGGTCAGGCCGACCTTGGCGCCGAGCGCCAGCGCCTCGGCATAGAGCGCGGCGTAGCCCATCGACAGGAAGTTGTTCAAAAGCTTCATGGTATGGCCGGTGCCGGTCGGGCCCGTGCGGATGATCCGGCCCGAGAAGGCCTCCAGCACCGGCCGGGCCCGCTCCACCGCCTCGTCCGGGCCGCCCACCATCACGTCGAGCTGGCCGGCCTCGGCATCGACCGGGGTGCGGCCGAGCGGCGCGTCGATCAGGGTGATGCCCCTGGGCGCCAACACCTCGGCCAGCTTCGTGGTCACCGAGGGCTCCGAGGTCGAGCAGTCGATCACCAGGAGCGGTCGGCCGGCGGCGGCCAGCCCGTCCGGCCCGGTCAGCACCGCCTGGACCTGCGGCGAACCGGTGACGCAGAGCAGCACGATGTCGGACCGCTCCGCCAGCTCCTTGGGCGTACGCGCCTCCTCGGCCCCGCGGCGCTTCAGGTCCTCCACCGGCTCACGGTTGCGGTGGCCCATGACGGTCAGGGGCCAGCCCTTCTCGACGATGTTCTTGGCCATGCCGTGGCCCATCAGGCCGACGCCGATGAACCCGATGCGTTCCTTGCTCACGTTCCGCTTTCCCGTGGACCTGTTGCCCGTAAACCCGTTCGCCGCCGCCGCAGTCGAGGCAGCCGGCCCGAGACCCTAGGAGCCCGGATCGATATGTCCAGCCCGCACCGATCTGCCGGGACGATCAACCGGCCGCGAGGCAGGCCTCGTCGTCTCGGGACCAGCCGGTGCTGCCGTCGCGACGCAGCTCGCCCAGGGGTGTGAGCGGCAGGTCGAGGCGGCCTGGATAGATCGCGATCTTGCCAGACAGCCGGCCCTCCGCGACCGCTTCCAGAGCATCCGGCAATGCTCCTAGCCCGCCCACTGCCTGGAGGTTGCCGGCCAGGTCCAGCCGGCCGGCCATCACCCGGTCGAGCACGGCCAGCTGGTCGGCCACGGCCGAGCCCGAGGAGCCGGTGAAGCGCACGCCGTCGCTTCCGATCCGCCAGAGTGGCAGCCGGCAGGGCTTGCCGAACGGCATGCCCGAGAACAGGACGAGCATGCCCCCCGGCGCCAAGTAGCCCGCCCCCGTCTCGATCAGCCCGACATCGGGCGCCACCACCACGACATCGTCGCAGCCGCCTGGCGCCAGTTCCCGCACCGTGGCTGGCACCTCTGCATCATACAGGATCACCAGCCGCCGGCCGTTGCGCCGGGCGAGCTCGCCGAAATCCTCCTCCAGGGCCTGGCGCCGTGCCGGCTTGCGCGAGGTCGCGAGGATGGTGGCGGGCCCGTCCGCCATCTCCAGCGCCCGGTGCAGGTGGATCCGGCCCATCGCTCCGCCGGCACCCAGGATCAGCGCAATCCCGCGGGCCTTAAGCTCGAAGCGGCAGCGCTCCGGACGGAACGCATCGGCCAGCCCTGGCCCCTCCGTCCCGAGCAGCGACAGGGCGTGGTAGTGGATCCGGGCTGCGTCCACCGCGACCAGGACCTGCTCCTGCGCACCTGCCAGCACCAGCAGCCCGCCCCGGTCGAGCCGGTCCAGCAGCGCGGTGATCAACTCCGGCCGGACCCTGCCGCGCAGGATGATGTCGTCGAAGCCAGGCCCTTTGGTGTCGGCCAGGAGCCGGTCGAGTGTCGGATGGTGCTCGACCGACGCGGCCGGTGCCGCCCAGGCCACCGCCGCCTGATCGGCCGCGACCAGCGTCGCCTCCTTGGCCGGCATGGCGATGTCCAGTGCTACCGCATCACCGCCCTCACCCGTCACCAGCAGGAGCCTGCCGTCCGGCTTAAACTCAGTCCGGCAGTTCGGCCGGTAGGCGGCCTCCACGCAAGAATAGGGCTCAAGCATCGCGATCGTGGCGGCGCTTGGCTGGTCCGGCACCGGGAAGACATAGGGCTCGTCGCCGCCCAGCGTGCGCGCGTCCAGGCGGATGTGCTGGGCAAAGCCGCCCGGCAGGTCCATGCCGATCGTGTGGCGCCGACCGGCCACGGTGATCGCGGGCTGCAGGCCGAGCCGGTCGCCGGGCCGGTAGCGGCCCTGCCAGTTCTCGCCCACTGCCACCACGGTCAGCGCCATCTCGTGGCCAAGCACCGCCGGCTCCTTGGCTAGGTCACGCTCCGAGAACAGGGGGTGGGCGGCACCCATCCGGATCACCTTGATGTCGGACGAGCAGACGCAGGCGGCATCGACCCGGGCGATCACCTCGTCCGGCCCCGGCGGGGCGAGCGGCACCTCGACGAAGCCGCCATTCTTGCCGATATCGCACAGGTCGCCCCCGGCGAACGGCCAGAAGCGGGTGGTGTCGGGCAGGTCGTGCTTGGTCATCGGCTCCGGCTCCTGGCGATGATGCGGTCGGTGGCGGCAAGACGCGGCAGGGCTATGGCCGGCTCCTGCACGGCGACAAGGGCGTAGAGGGCGTCGATCACCATGAGCTGGGCCATCTTCGCCACCATGGATTCGTGAATGCCCTCGCCACCGGTGGGCCGGCTGGCCGGGGTGGCGAGCAGCACGTCGGCAGCACGGGCAAGGGGCGAGTTCGCCGCCGAGGTGATCGCCACCGTCGGCATGCCCACGGCCAGCGCCTCCTGCACCGCGGACTGGACCACGCGAGTCCGCCCGGAATCGCTGATCGCGACCAGCGTGGCGCGCCCGGCCAGGCCGGCGATGGCAAAGAGCTGCAGGTTGGGATCGCGCTCGAAGATGCAGGCCTTGCCGATCCGGACGAAGCGCATGACCCCGTTCTCGGCCGCGAGCAAGGAGGAGCCGATCGCGACGAACAAGATCGTGTCGCGTGCCGCGACCAGCCGAGCGGCCTTCGCCAGCTCCTCAGGATCGAGCAGCCGCCGGGCCGCCTCGATCGCGGCGACCTGCCGGTGCGCGATCTTGGCGATGATCGTGCCGGCCTCGTCACCGAGGGCGATGCCTTCGTAAACCTCCTGGCCTGGGGGCACCGTGCCGGCTGCCCGGCCTTCGGCCAGCATGATGCGGAACTGCTGGTAGCTGCCGGCGCCCATCGAGCGGACGAAGCGGCTGACGGTCGCCTGGGACACGCCGGCTGCCTGTGCCAGCTCGCCGATCGTCATGGCCTTCACCCGGTCGGGCTGCGCCAGGACCAGGTCCGCCAGCCGGCCGAGCGTCGGGTTCAGGCCCGGGCGCTGCGCCTGGATCCGCCCGGCCAGTTCCGCCGCGGCTGCCGCCATCCTTCCTGGTCCCCTTGCCATGACCCGCATCCCTGGAAGTAATTTTCTCTTCAGGCCGCTTGCAATGAAATTCTCCTTCTGGCAGCTCCGCCGGCCATGAGGCCCGGCTTCAGCCGCCACCCTTGCCCGGGAGATCGAGATGTCCGCCGAGATCAGCAATCTGGCCGCCTTCATCGACCACACCATCCTGAAGGCCGATGCCACCCGCGCCGAGGTGGCGCGCCACTGCGCCGAGGCGAAGGAGCACGGCTTCAAGTCGGTTTGCGTGAACGCCATACATGTCGCCGAGGTGGCCGAGGCGCTCGCCGGCAGCGAGGTGCTGGCCTGTGCGGTGGTGGGCTTCCCCCTGGGCGCTACCCTGCCCGCGATCAA
>NZ_WUJP01000262.1 GCF_009806515.1 Geminicoccus flavidas
GGCCGCAGAGGCGGCCGCGGCGGTCGCGGCCGGCGCGGCCGAGATCGACATGGTGATCGATATCGGCGCGCTGAAGGACGGGCGGGTCGACGCGGTCCAGGCGGACATCGCCGCGGTGCGGACGGCCTGCGGCCAGGCGGTGCTCAAGGTCATCATCGAGACCTGCCTGCTGTCCGACGAGGAGAAGCGCCAGGCCTGCCTCGCTGCCAAGGCGGCGGGTGCGGACTTCGTGAAGACCTCCACCGGGTTCAGCAAGGGCGGCGCCACCGTGGCTGACGTCCGGCTCATGCGTGCGGCCGTGGGCGACGACATGGGGGTGAAGGCCTCGGGCGGGATCCGCACCCGCGCCGATGCGCTGACGATGATCGAGGCCGGTGCGAGCCGGATCGGTGCCAGCGCCAGCATTGCGATCGTGCACGACGGGGCGCCCATCGGAGCCTCAGCCTACTGAGCGCTTGGCAGCTCCTACACAAATGTGCTGTTAGTTCAAAAAGTAGATATCGTCTTGACCGTTTAGGTCGGACCTATCAAAGCTCAGGCCCGAATCGGGCCCCGGGTCGGGTCGAAGTCAGCCCGCCATGCTCGGGCATTGGGGAGGAACCAAGTTGAAGCACCTGCTCTTGGGCTGTGCCGTCGCAGCGCTGATGCTGGGCAGCCAGGCCGCCAAGGCCGCCGACTGCGTGGTCGGCGTCGCCATGTACACACTGGGCGCCCCGTATTTCGCGGCTCAGGTCGCCGCCGCCGAGGACCAAGCCAAGAAGGCCGGCTGCACCGTCTATACCTCGGACGGGCAGAACGACATGGGCAAGCAGATCTCCGACGTCGAGGACATGGTGGCGCGCGGCGTCAACCTCTTGATCCTCAACCCGCGTGATCCGGAAGGCTTGGTCGCCGCCGCCGACGCCGCCACCGCCCAGGGCGTCAAGGTCGTGGTGATGGATTCCAGCATCAACACCCGGGCCAATGTCGTGACCCAGGTGCGCTCGTCCAACGACCAGAACGGCTTCCTGGTCGGTCAGTGGCTCGCCCAGGAGATGCAGGGCAAGCCGATGAAGATCATCCTGCTCTCGGGCGACAAGGGCAACGAGGTCGGCCGTGATCGCCGGCTCGGCGTGTTTCGCGGCCTGGTTGAGGGCCAACTCAACAACGAGGGCAAGGCCGGGTTCGAGGTGGTCGGCCAGGGCTGGGGCGGCTGGTCCCATGAGGGTGGCCTGGCCGCCATGGAGGACCTGCTCACTGCGCATCCCGACGCGAACGTCGTGCTCGGCGAGAACGATTCGATGGTGCTGGGCGCGCTGAAGGCGCTGGAAGCCTCGGGCCGGACTGACATGCTGGCGCTGGCCGCGGCCGATGGCCAGAAGGAGGCGCTCGCCATGATCAAGGAAGGCAAGTACGGCGCCACCGGCCTGAACGACCCGGACCTGGTCGCCCGCACCGCCGTCGACATCGGCCTGCAGGCGCTGGACGGCAGCCTGCCGGCGGACTTCCCGAAGCTGAAGCTGACGGAGCCCGCCGTGATCACCCAGGAGAACGTGGACCAGTACTACCGCGAAGACGCGGTGTTCTGAGCCTAAAGGACCGGCCGCCTGGATCCAGCCCGCGGCCGGTCCTTTCTCCCATGTTCCCCACGCTCACGGTGCCGACATGACCGAACTCGCCCGGCTCCATGCCATCACCAAGTCGTTCGGCGGCGTCCATGCGCTCCGCGGCGTCGACTTCGACATTCGGGCCGGCGAGGTCCACGCGCTCCTGGGCGAGAACGGGGCCGGCAAGTCGACGCTGATGCGCGTCCTGAACGGCGAGTTCCCGCCGACCTCGGGCGAGATCATCATCGGCGGCAAGCCCGTCCACCTGCGCGACCCGCATGCGGCGCGCGAGCACGGCATCGCCGTGGTCCACCAGGAGCTGGCACTCGCTCCCGACCTGTCGGTCGCCGAGAATATCTTCCTAGGTGAGCTGCCGGGCGTGATCGGCTGGGGTGCCCTGAAGGCCCGTGCTCGCCGGCTGATCGAGCGGCTGGGCTTCCAGATCGACCCGGGTGCCATCGTCGGCACGCTCACCGTCGCCCATCAGCAGGTGGTCGAGATCGCCAAGGCGCTCTCGCGCGACGTGAAGATCATCGTGTTCGACGAGCCGAGTGCCGTGCTGTCCGCTCAGGACGCCGACCGCCTGCACCGGATCATCGCCGACCTGCGCGGCCATGGCGTCGGCATCGTCTACATCTCCCACCGGCTGGAGGAAATCTTCAAGATCTCCGACCGGATGACGGTGATGAAGGACGGCCAGAACGTCGGCACCGTGAACAATGGCGACATCACGATCGACGAGCTGATCCGCATGATGGTCGGCCGACC
>NZ_WUJP01000263.1 GCF_009806515.1 Geminicoccus flavidas
GCTCGCCGCCATGTTTCCCGAGCGCGGCCGCCGCACGATCGGGGAGGAAGTCCTGCGCCTGGACCGGATCAATGCCGGGCGGATGGTGCAGGACGTCAGCCTGTCGGTGCGGGCCGGCGAGATCGTCGGGTTGGGCGGGCTGGTAGGCTCGGGCCGCACCGAGGTCGCCCGCGCCATCTTCGGCGCCGACCGCCTGGACAGCGGCAGCATCCACATCAACGGCAAGCCGGTCCAGCTGCGCACGCCGGTCCACGCGGTGAAAGCCGGGATCGGGCTGGTGCCGGAGGACCGCAAGCTCCATGGCGTGATCCTGGACAAGCCGATCCGCGTGAACGCGACCATGGCCAGGCTATCCGCGGTGGTGAACGCTTTTGGCTTCCTGCGCCAGGGCCTGGAACGCAAGCTCGTCACCGAACTCGGCCAGAGCCTGCGCCTGAAGGCCTCCAGCATCGACGCGCCGGTCTCCAGCCTGTCCGGCGGCAACCAGCAGAAGGTCGTGCTCGCCAAGTGGTTCCACGCCGGCGGCAACCTGATCATCCTGGATGAGCCGACTCGCGGCGTGGAC
>NZ_WUJP01000264.1 GCF_009806515.1 Geminicoccus flavidas
GTGGGTGCAAAGACCGAGATCTACGCACTGATCAACAAGCTGGCCGAGGACGGCAAGGCCGTCCTGGTGATCTCCTCGGAGCACCAGGAGCTGTTCGGCCTGTGCGACCGCATCCTGGTGATGGGCCAAGGCGAGCTGAAGGGCGAGCTCCTGCCCGCGGATTACAGCGAGGAACGGCTCCTCGCCCTCTCGATGACCGGGCGGACCACCGCCCCTGCAATGGGTGAAGCGGCATGATCTCTGCAGTCGAGGCGCCGGCACAGCACAAGGGCGGCACCAGCTTCGGCGTGCTCCTGCAGCGATTCGGCACGCTCGCGATCTTCATCGTGCTGGTGATCGTCGCCACGCTCTGGTCGGACGCGTTCCTGTCCCGCCCCAACATCCTGAACGTCCTGCGCCAGGTCGCCACCGGTGCCGGCATCATGGCGGTCGGCATGCTGTTCGTGATCCTGACCCGCGGCATCGACCTGTCGGTGGGCTCGATCCAGGCGCTGGGCAGCGTGCTGACCGGCTATTTCGTGGCGATGTCGGGCTATGGGCCGCTCGTGACCATCCTGCTGGTGCTCCTGGCCGGCGGTGCCTGCGGCCTGTTCACCGGCCTGTTCGTAGCATATCTGCGCCTGCCGCCGTTCGTCATGTCGCTGGCCATGCTGGCGATCGCGCGCGGCCTGGCGCTGATCATCTCGGATGGCCGCCCGATCCCGCTGGGCGAGCCCGGCAGCGCCTTCACCTCGTTCGGCTCGGGCTTCCTCTGGGGCATCCCGCAGCCAGTGCTGCTGATGTTCCTGGTGTTCATCCTGGGCGGCATCGTCCTGAACTTCACGCGCTTTGGCCGGGTCATCACCGCGATCGGTTCCAACGAGGAGGCGGTGCGTCTCGCCGGCATTCCGGTGCCCCGCTACATCCTGGCGGTCTACGTGCTCTCCGGCGTGCTGGCCGCGGTCGCCGGCATCATTTCGTCGAGCCGGACCGGCGTGGGCTCGGCCCAGGTCGGCGTGGGTGCCGAGCTGAACGTGATCGCCGCAGTCGTGATCGGCGGGGCCAGCCTGATGGGCGGCCGGGGTGGCGTGATCAACACGTTCCTGGGCGCGCTGATCATGGGCATCATCGCTAACATCATGAATCTCGCCGGCGTACCGGGCTACCACCAGCAGGTCTACATGGGTGCCATCATCGTGGTCGCCATGCTCCTGCAGTTCGGCACCGGCGCGCTGAAGCGCTGAGCAGCCGGCCCGCTTCGCCACTCTCCCACGGGGGGCGCGCCTGGACGCGCGCCCGCCAGGACGACCAGACGGAAGACCGACCATGCTTGCTGCCGTGATGTACCAGCCGGGCGACATCCGCCTGGAGGACCTGCCGAAGCCGAAGCCGGGCAAGGGCGAGGTGCTGCTCAAGGTCGCGGCGGTGGGCGTGTGCGGCTCGGACATTCCGCGCATGCTGATCAAGGGTGCGCACCGCATGCCAATCGTGTGCGGCCACGAGTTCTCGGGCGAAGTGGTGGAGCTGGGCGAAGGTGCGGAAGGCTTCGCACCGGGCGACCTGGTCGGCGTAGCGCCGATGCTGCCCTGCCGGGTCTGCGACCAGTGCGCCACCGGCAATTTCTCGCGCTGCCGCAACTACGACTATTTCGGCAGCCGCCGTGACGGCGCCTATGCCGAATATGTCTGCGCGCCCACCGGCAATCTCTTGAAGGCCCCGCCCGGCACGGACCCGCGCGCTGTGGCGATGACCGACCCGGCTTCCATCGCGCTCCATGCGATCTGGAAGGCCAAGCCGACGCTGGGCGACCGTGGCGGCGTGATCGGCTGCGGGCCGATCGGCCTGTTCGCGATCCAGTGGATGAAGCTGATGGGCTGCCGCGACATCGTCGCGGTGGACGTGTCCGAGCGGAAGCTGGAGCAGGCGCGCGAGGCCGGTGCCAGCCATACCTTCCTGATCACCGACGCGGTGCCGCAGGACCTGAAGTGCGACCTGATCGTCGAGGCCGCCGGCCACCCTTCCTCGATCAACTTCGCGGCCAACCTGGCGGCACCCGGCGGCCATGTCGTGTTCATCGGCATCCCGGTGGGCGACGTGACCCTCGACAACAAGACCTTCCAGCACTTCCTGCGCCAGGAGGTGAGCCTGCATGGTGCCTGGAACTCGTTCGGCACCCCCTATCCCGGCCCGCAATGGACCGTGACCCTCGACTATCTGGCGTCCGGCGCGTTGCGCTGGGAGTTCATGATCACTCATGAGCTAAAGCTGGACGAGCTGCCCGGCATGTTCGGCAAGATCAAGGCCGGCGGCGAGTTCTTCTCCAAGATCATGTTCCGGCCGTAAGCCGGGCCGCGAGGGGGGAAGGCGGATGGCGTTGCTGCTGGGCCTGGACTTCGGTACGGGCGGCGTGCGGGTCGGCCTGTTCGACCTGGACACGCGGCGGATGCTGGCCGAGCGCCAGGCGCCGTTCGCCACCACCTACCCGCATGCCGGCTGGGCCGAGCAGTCGCCGACCGAATGGTGGGAGGCCGCGGGGGCGGCGACGCGCGGCCTCCTGCGCGAGCTGGGCCAGCCCGAGATCGCCGGGATCTGTGCCGCCACCACCGCCTCCACCGTGGTCGCCTGCTGCAAGGATGGCACGCCGCTCCGCCCGGCCCTGCTCTGGATGGACTGCCGCGCCGCCGAGCAGGCCGACCGCACCGCACGGCTGGATCATCCGGTCCTGGCCTATGCGGGCGGCAGCGATGCTGCCGAATGGCTGGTGCCCAAGGCCATGTGGCTGAACGAGCACGAGCCGGACACCTACCGGCAGGCGGAGATCGTCTGCGAGTGCCTGGACTGGGTGAACTTCATGCTGTCCGGCCGCTGGGTCGGCTCGCGCATGAACGCCACCTGCAAGTGGAACTACGACTCGGTCCAGCGCCGCTTCCATCCAGAGCTCTATGCGGCCCTGGGCATTCCCGAGCTGCCGGAGAAGCTCCCGCCGGAGATCGTGCCGGTGGGTGGGACGGTGGGGCTCATCAGTGCCGCCGCCATGGCGCATCTGGGTCTGCGCAACCGGCCGGTCCTGGCCCAAGGCGGGATCGATGCGCATGTCGGCATGGT
>NZ_WUJP01000211.1 GCF_009806515.1 Geminicoccus flavidas
TCCGCCGCGGCCTGGATGCCGGCCAGGAGCTGGCCATCGGCGTCAACCTGTCGGCGGCCCAGCTCCGCCACGGCGACTTCGCGGCCAGCCTGCGGGAGCTCATCGCCGAGAGCGGCATCCCGCCCGACCTGCTCGAGATCGAGATCACCGAGAGCCTGCTGTTCGAGCCCTCCAACGACGCGATCGCCGAGATGCTGCGCCGGATCGCACATCTGGGCGTGCGCCTCGCGGTGGACGATTTCGGCACCGGCTACAGCTCGCTCGCCTATCTCAAGCGGTTTCCGGTCCACAAGATCAAGATCGACCAGTCCTTCGTGCGTGACATCGGCCGCGACACGGACGACGACATGATCGTCACCGCCATGGTCAACCTCGCGCACAGCCTGGGCAAGC
>NZ_WUJP01000265.1 GCF_009806515.1 Geminicoccus flavidas
CGGTGCGAACACCATCGCGCCCGGCGAGATGCTGATGATCGGCGGCACTTCGGTGGTGCAGCTGTTCCAGCTGGGCCAAGAGCAGGACGTGTCCGGCTTCTGGGGGCCCTATCCCCATGCGCTGGTCGATGACCACTGGCTGGTCGAGGCCGGCCAGGTCTCAGCCGGCTCGGTGCTGTCCTGGTTCGCCAGGGACATGTTCCGGCTGGACAATGCCGGCCTGCAGGAGCTGGTGCGGGAAGCCGCCGCCCTGGAGGTCGGCAGCACGGGCCTTTTGACCCTCGACTATTTCATGGGCAACCGGACCCCTTACCGGGACCCGCATCTGCGCGGCACCGTGCTGGGCCTGTCGCTCGGCCATGACCGCGCGGCCCTTTACCGCTCAGCGGTGGAGGGCGTGGCGCTGGGCTCGGCCAACGTGCTGCGCCGGATGAACGAATTAGGCATCTCCTGCCGCCGGGTGGTGAGTGCCGGCGGCTTTGCCAAGAACCGGCTGTGGCTGCAGGCAACCGTCGATGCCATCGGCATGCCGGTGCAGCTCGCCACCGACACCAACCTCTCGATCCTTGGTGCCGCCGCCTGTGCCGCCACCGGTGCCGAGCTGCTGCCGGACCTATTCGCCGCGGCCGACGCCGTGGCACCGCCCACCGCCACGATCGAGCCCAAGCCCGGCGCCCATGCGCGCTACGCGGAGCTGCTGGAGGACTATCTGGAGGCGACCCGGCTGCTCGCACCCTTGTCACGACGCCTGGCGGCCCGGCAGCGCCAGCGGCCAAGCTGATGGCCGAGGCCGGCCAGCGCGACGTCCATCTGCGCGACCTGTCGGCGGACGAGCGCCTCCAGCTCATGATCCAGGTGGCCAAGCGCTACTACCACCTCGACATGACCATGGGCGAGATCGCCACCGAGCTGGGCCTGACCCGCTGGCAGGCGAGCCGGCTCCTGGCGGATGCGCGCGAGAGCGGCGTGGTCCGCATCGAGATCGTGCCGCACACCCCTCGCCTGCCCGAGCTGGAGAGCCGCCTGCAGCGCCGTTTCGGCCTGAAGGACGCGGTGGTCGTCCCGCAGGATCCGGATGTCAGCGACGAACTGATGCTGGACACGGTGGCCCAGGCCGCCGGCCGGCTGCTGGCCGGGCTCGACCGCTACAAGCTGGTCGGCGTGTCCTGGGGCCGGACCATGAGCGCGGTCGCCCGCCGCCTGCCCCCTTTCTGGAACAAGGGGGCGGAGGTGGTGATGCTGAACGGTGCAATGAACCTGCGCGATTCACCCCTGCGCACCAACAACGTGGCCGAATTGTTCGCCCGCGCTGCCAACGGCCACGCCATCCTGCTGCCGGTCCCGGCGATCCTGGGCAAGGCCGCGACCCGGGTGGCGCTGGAGCAGGACCCGACCATCGCCGGCGTCCTGGAGGTCGGCCAGAAGGCCGCGGTGATCTGCTTCGGCCTGGGCGCGATTGCGGTCGATTCGGTGCTGGTGCAGTCGGGCTTCGTCGGCGAGTCGGAGGTGCAGCGCCTGAAGGCCAAGGGTGCGGTCGGCGACATCCTGAGCCGCTACATCGACAGCGAAGGCCGGATCGTCGATCCCGACCTGGATGCCCGGACGATTGGTGCCGACCTCGCCTCCTGCCGCGAGCGCGCCTTCTCGATCGGGGTGGGCACCGGTCGGGCCAAGCATGCGGTGACGCTGGCGGCACTGCGGGCCGGCTACCTGAACGTGCTGGTGACCGACGAGCAGACCGCCCTGTTCCTGCTGGAGGCCGGCTGAGCGGCCGGCTGGGCCTCACCGCCAGATGTTGATCGTCGCCAGCATGCGGGTCAGGTGATCGGCCACCAGGCGCTCGGCGCGGACAGCATTGCGCTCCGCGATCGCGTCGACGATCGCCTTCAGCTCCCCGTGGGTCTGTTCCCGCACCGGAGCCGGCGGCTGCCGGCCGACATCCTGCCCGTCGAAATCGACCTCGCGCCGGTCTGCCAGGATGCTGTCCATCACCTGCACCAGGAAGCGGTTCTTGGTGCTGGCGAAGATCTGCCGGTGCAGGGCGTAGATGCTTTCCTTGAAGTCCAGCCAGCTGGCCGCCGCCTGGATGCGCTGGAGGATCTGGCGCATCGCTTGGAGCTCGGCCTCCTCGGCCCGGCCCACCACCAGATGCATCATGGCCGGCTCGAACAGGAGCCGGCCCTCCGCGATCTCCGCCAGGCTCGGCACGTCCTGGTGCTCCGGCGCATCGGTCTGGTCCATGCGGACGAAGACACGGTCCGCATCGTCCGCCAGATAGGTGCCGCTGCCGACCCGGCGCAGCACCAGGCCCTGTCGCTCCATCATGGTGAGTGCCGTCCGCACGGCGGTGCGGCCGGTGCCGAAATTGCGGGCCAGGTCGCGCTCGTTGGGCAGGCGTGCACCGGGCGGCAGCGAGCCGTCACGGATGCCGCGCAGCAGCGCCCGGTAGATCAGGGCCGGCGTGGGCCGCTCGTGCGGCGGGACCGGCGTGGTGGCCGGCAGGGCGGCGTCCGCGGCCATGCCGGCAGGCTCCTGGGATGGCTGGGCGGGCAAGGTCCGGGGGCCGTTCAGCGGATCACGTCGACCGCCTGGCCGCTTTGTGCGGATGCCGCCAGCGCGTCCAGCACCGGAATGGCGTCCAGCGCCTCCTGGTGATGTTGCAGGTACGGCCGGCCGGACAGCGTCGCCTGGATGAAATGGTCGAGCTCATCGGCGAGGTCACCGACGATGCGGCCGTTGATCTCGGGCCAGAGATGGGTATCGCCGCCGCTGGTCCCATCCTGCCCCACCACATAGAAGCCCTGGTCGCTCGTATCGACATAGGCGGCGGACCTGGTGCCCACGATCTCCATGGCCGAGCGGAAGCCGTTCATCAGGCCGTCCGGCCAAGCCCAGCTATAGTCGATGCTGCCGATGGCGCCGTTCTCGAAGTTGACCACGGCATAGAGAACGTCCTCGTTGCCGGTGCCGAGCGTCTGGCATTTCTGGGCATAGACGCGGGTGATCCTGGAGCGTGCCAGCCACTGCATCGCGTCCACGTCGTGCACGCCCATGTAGAACAGGATCGAGCTGGCAGCGCCCAGGCGCTTTGCGGTGGCGCGGGTGCTGTTGCGCTTGGCGCGCAGATGGATCGGTGTACCCAGCCGCTCGGGTGCTGAGGCGTGGAAGAGCTGTACGTAACGCGGGTCAAAGCGCAGGATGTGCCCGACCATCAGGCGCACCCCGGCCGCTTCCACCGCCGCCACGATCCGTCTGGCCGCCGCCATGTCATGAGCCAGCGGCTTTTCCAGGAGGATCGCCTTGCCGGCCCTGGCCGCCGCGACCGCAGCCGCCTCGTGCTGCCGGTCGGGCAGGC
>NZ_WUJP01000266.1 GCF_009806515.1 Geminicoccus flavidas
AGATGCTGACCGCATCCAGGTCGGGCAGCGCCAGCAGCTCGTGGAAATCCGTAAAGCAGCGCGCCCCGGTCCGGGATCCCAGCGCGCGCAGGACCTGCGGGTCGCGGTCGCAGATGCCGACCAGCCTGGCCGACGGATGCGCCGCATGGATGGCGGCATGGCGCGCGCCGAAGAAGCCCAGGCCGATCACGCCGACCCTGAGAACGGCACTCATCGTTCCCCCTCCGGTATGGCCCAGCCCCGGAAGTCGTCGATGAAGGCGGCAAGCTCACCGGCGGAAGCGTCGAAGAAGGCGCTGCCCCCCTCGGCGGTGCCGAGCGCCGGATCGCCAAGCGTGCCGGTGGGCGAGAGGTCGGCGAAGTCGTGATAGGTGCGCACTGGCGAGCCGCCCAACAGATCGGTCGTGAGGTAGCGTGAGCCCGGGTCCGGATAGGTGGTGGACGCCTCCTCCATCCGCACCAGTTCCGGGCGCAGGTGCAGCATCATCGCGGTCTCGAACTCGCAGGCATGGCCCATCCCGCCCGGCCGGGAACGGCGCAGGCGGGCGATCGCGTCCCGGGCGAGCTGGAAGTAGGTAAGCGCCGCGATTCGGGCCCGGCCATGGTGCCGGTGGCCGAGCGTGGCGGCCAGCACGTCGATCACGCCGCCATTGCCGCCGTGGCCGTTGACGATCAGCACCCGCCGGAAGCCGTGTGCCACCATCGAGCCCACCACGTCCTCGGCCAGCGCCATCAGCGTCTCAGCGCGCAACGTGATGCTGCCGGCAAAGCCCATGTGATGGGCGGAGAAGCCGTACCAAGGTGGCGGCAGCACCACGACCGGCCCGCTTGAGCGCTCTGCGGCGGCCAGCGCCAAGCCGTGCGCCAGGATCGTGTCGGTGCCGAGCGGCATGTGCCGGCCGTGTTGCTCGACCGAGCCCAGCGGCAGGACCAGCACGGTGGCGTCGCGGTCGAGTGCCGCCACGTCGGGTGCGGTCAGTTCCTCCAAGCGCATCTCGCCTCCTGCCCGGATGCCGGCACCCCTCCGGCACCGTCCAGCCGACGCAGCATGACAAATCCGGTTGTCACTGGTCGGGATTGGTCGGTAGGGTTTCGTCGGGTAGCTCCGATGTCAACGACCAATTGGTCGCCGGCGCCGGGACAGGGTGCTGGCCGGGAGGTAAGAACGATGAAGCGCAGGACAGTGCTCGCCGCCGCCACGCTGCTCGCCGGCAGCTTCATGGCCCAGCCGAGCCAGGCCCAGGACGTCACGCTGGAATTCGTGGTCTGGAACTACTCGCTGGAAACCATCCAGGACAATATCCGGCAGTTTGAGGCGGCCAATCCCGGCATCAAGGTCAACCTGACCGACTATACCTGGCCGGACTACCAAGACAGCCTGATCCTGCGCATCCGCGGCAACACGCCGACCGACGTGGTTTATGGCGGTCAGGATTGGTTGCCGGCCTGGGGCTCCGCCGGCTTCATCGCACCCCTGGAAGACGTGGCGCCCAAGGAGGAGATCGAGGCGCTGGCGGCCGACATCGCCGGCTTTGCCCGCACCGACGTCACCTATGACGGCAAGATCTACGGCCTGCCCTACTACGCCGACACGATCTCGTTCATCTACAACAAGAAGATCCTGGCGGATGCCGGCATCCCCGTGCCGACCACCTGGGAGGAGGTCACGGCCGCGGCCGAGAAGCTCAAGGCGGGCGGCATGGATAAGCCGATCGTCTACGAGTACAACCAGGAACTGCCGAACTTCTACGACGCCTTCGTGGCGCAGGCCTATGGCCGGGGTGCGGAGCTGTTCGACACGGAGCTGAACCCGCTGTTCGCCGACCCGGGCAACGGTGCGTACCAGCAGCTCACCTGGCTGGCGGATGCCTGGTCCAAGGGACTAGTGCAGGCGGAGACCCACGAATCCAAGATCATCCCGGCGATGAACACCGGGCAGCATGCCTTCACGATCGTCTATACTTACGTGCTGGCGGCGCTGAACAACGTGGCCGACCAGCCGCGTGCCGGCGAGTTCGCCCTGGCCCCGATGCCGGGTGCCACCCACTCCACGCTCGGCTTCGCCAAGTCCTACGTGATCACCAGACAGGCGGCGGATGACCCGGAGCGCGCGGCGGCCGCCTGGAAGCTCGTCAACTTCATGGCCGGCAAGCCCTACACGGTCGCCAAGCGCTGGGCGGTGGAAAAGGGCCTGGGCTTCGGCCAGCTGCCTCTGTTCCAGGACCAGGACGTGATCGAGGCCTGGGGCAAGTGGGCCGACGTGAAGGAGCTGGGTGCCCAGGCGGAGCGAGCACGTGCCGGCACCTATACCGAGTTCAGCTCGGTCTGGTCGGCCTATTTCCGGCCACTGCTCGCCAAGGCGATGGTCGGCGAGGCCAACGTCGAGCAGACCATGAAGGACGGGGCGGAGCGGTGGAACCAGCTCAAGGAGCAGTTCGCCAGCCGCTGACCGGCCTGCTGTCTCCATGTGGGAGATCCGCCGCTTTCCCGTGCTCTGGCTGCTCCCGGCACTGCTGCCGGTGGCGCTGATGACGCTCTACCCGGTGGCATATGCGCTGTGGACCAGCCTGCATTCGGTGATGCTGCTGTTCCCGGGCGAGCCGTTCGTCGGCCTCGACAACTATGCGCGGGTCATCCAGAGCAACTACTTCCAGGACGCGCTGGCTAATTCGCTGGCCTTCACGGCGGCGGCGGCGCCCCTGGTGGTGGTGCTGGGCACGCTGATGGCACTCTTCCTGCGCCGCCGCTTCTTCGGCGTGCAGGTGGTGCGCTCGATCGTGCTGCTGCCCTGGGTGCTGCCGGGGGCGATCAGCGCCGTCCTGTGGATCTGGGTGTTCCATCCGAGCTTCGGCGTGCTGAACGGGCTGCTGCGCAACCTGCACCTGATCGAGGGCTCAATCGGCTGGCTGACCTCGCCGCGCCTGGCCTTCGTCTCGGTGGTGGTCGCTCATGTCTGGACGCAGATCCCGTTCACCGTGGTGCTGGTGATGGCAGCACTCGCCGCGATCAACCCGGAAACGCTGGAAGCGGCCGCCATCGACTGCAAGAGCTCGTGGCGGCGCTTCTGGTACGTGATCTTTCCCGAGATCAAGGCGATGATCGTGGTGCTGATCGTCTACAACGCACTCACCGCGTTCACGAGCTACGACCTGGTCTATGCCATGACCGGTGGCGGCCCCGGCACGGCCACGACCCTCCTCTCCTTCCAGATCTGGCGGGAAAGCTTCTCCATGTATGATTTCGGTGCCGGCTCCGCGGTGGCCTTCATCGTGGTGCTGATCTCGGCCGTGCTGATCCTGGCGATCACCCGCGCGCTGCCGTCCGACCTGTTCGGGAGCGAGTGACGGTGGCGGGCCGGGCGAACCCCTGGACGACCGGCCTGTTCGCGGCCCTGATCCTGCTGTTCACCGGCGGGCCGGTCCTCTTGTCCCTCCTGGGCAGCCTGATCCCCGACCGGGTGCTGCTCGACCAGGGCAGCAGCCTGTTCGCCGAGGGGCTGAACTTCGACGGCTACCGCTACGTGTTCACCGGCGAGCTGCCGCGCGCCTACCAGGCGGAGAACGCCAACCGGGCGATGATCTCGGATGCCGCGCGGCAGGTGCCGGCGAGCCTGATCAACAGCGGGATCATCGCGCTCTCCGCGATGGTTCTGAACATCCTCCTGGGTGCGCCCGCCGCCTTTCTGTTCGCCCGCTACCTGTTCCCGGGCAAGAAACTGTCCTTCCTGTTCCTGATCCTGAGCCCGCTCGTGCCGGCCGTGGCGCTGGTCACGCCCATCTACATCATGCTCCAGTCCATGGGCCTGCTCGGCACCCGCACCGGCATCATCCTGGTGCACACGGCCCGGGCCCTGCCGTTCACCGTGCTGATCCTCTCGGTGTTCTTCCGCAAGATGCCAGCCGAACTGTTCGAGGCAGCCACGCTGGACCATTGCAGCCGTTTCCAGGCCTTCTGGCGGATCGCCCTGCCGCTGGCGCTGCCATCGATCGGCGCCACCGGCCTGTTCGCCTTCATGCTCTCCTATTCCGAGTACATGTTCGCGATGGTGCTCTCGGGCGATGCGGGGGCGCGGCCGGTCTCGGTGGTAATGGCGGCACTGGCACGCAACACCGATGTGTCGTGGAGCCTGCTCAACACCGCCATCTTCATCGCGATCGTGCCTACGCTCGTGCTGGTGGTGCTGGTCTGGCGGTTCGTGGTCGAGGGGCTGCTCAGCGGCTCGGTCAAGGGATGACGTAGCGGTGGCATCGGTCGAGCTCAGGAACGTCACCAAGCGCTTTGGCGCCTTCACCGCGGTGCAGGGGGTCGACCTGTCGATCCGAGACCGCGAGCTGGTCGTGTTCGTGGGTCCCTCGGGCTGCGGCAAGTCCACTCTCTTGCGCATGATCGCTGGCCTGGAGTCGATCAGTGCGGGCGAGCTGCTGATCGGTGGGCGCCCCGCCAACCAGGTGGCCGCGGCCAACCGCGGCATCGCCATGGTGTTCCAGTCCTACGCGCTCTACCCGCACATGACCGTGCGGGAGAACATGGGTTTTGCCCTGCGCATGCTCGGCACGGACCGGGGAGAGATCGAGCGGCGGGTGCGGGCGGCGGCCGCAACGCTCCAGCTGGAAGGTCTGCTCGACCGCCGACCGAAGGAGCTCTCGGGCGGGCAGCGCCAGCGGGTCGCGATCGGCCGGGCGATCACCCGCGAGCCGGACGTGTTCCTGTTCGACGAGCCGCTCTCCAACCTCGATGCCGGCCTGCGTGCGCAGATGCGGGTCGAGATCGCCCGGCTGCACCGCCAGCTCGACACCACCATGATCTACGTGACCCACGATCAGGTCGAAGCGATGACTCTGGCCGAGCGGATCGTGGTGCTCAACGGCGGCCGGATCGAGCAGCAGGGGGCACCGCTGGAACTCTACGAGCGCCCCGCCAACCGCTTCGTCGCGGGCTTCCTGGGCCAGCCGCGCATGAATTTCGTGCCGCTGGGCGGCACTGGCGGCCAGGTGGCGCCGTGGCTGGAACTCCTGGCACCGCCGGGGCGGGCCGCCACGCTGGGTGTGCGGCCAGACGGGTTCGAGATTCACGCAGCACCCTCGGCCGGCACGGTGCCGGCGGAGGTCGTGCTGGTCGAGCAACTTGGCAATGTCAGCCTGATCCACCTGCGCATCGACGGCCTCCCCGACCTCCTGACCGTCGAACAGCGGGACAAGTCCGACCTCCGGTCTGGCGACACCGTGCAGCTTCAGCCGCAGCCGCGCCGGAGCCATGTCTTCGACAACTCGGGCGCGCGCATCGACTGGTCATGACACCTGATCAGGGCGTGATGACGTGGCGGATGGTCCGGCCAGACGCCAGCAGGTCGAAGCCTTCGTTGATGTCGGCGAGGCTGCCCCGGCTGGTCAGCAGGCGATCGACCGGCAGGCGGCCGGCACGGTAGAGCGCCACGAACCGCGGAATGTCGCGGCTGGGGATGCAGCTTCCGACATAGCTGCCACGCAGCGTGCGCTCCTCGGCGACCAGGCGGACGGGGGAGAGCGGGAAGCGGGCGGCCGGATTGGCGAGGCCGGCCGTGGTGGTGACGCCGCCGCGGCGCGTGAGCTCGAAGGCCAGCTCCAGGGCCCTGGCCGAGCCCGCCATCTCGAGCGCGTGGTCGACGCCACCGCCACTCGCCGCGCGCACCGCCTCGACGACACCCGGATCGCCGGCGTCAAAGGCGTCAGTGGCGCCGAGGTCGCGGGCCAGGGTCAGCTTGTCCTGGGCAAGGTCGACCGCGATCACCTGCGCAGCGCCGGCGGCCAGGGCACCCAGCAGGGCGCTGAGCCCGACGCCGCCTAGGCCTACCACCGCCACCGTTTCGCCCGCCCGGATCCTGGCGGTGTTGACCACGGCGCCCACGCCGGTCAGCACTGCGCAGCCGAACAGGGCGGCGATCTCCAGGGGCAGGTCGCGGTCGACCTTGACCAGCGAGCGGCGCGACACGACCGCATGCTCGGCAAAGGCGGACACGCCGATATGGTGGTGCACCGGCTGGCCACCCAAAGAGAGGCGTCGCTCGCCCGACAGGAGGCTGCCCTGGCCGTTGGTAGCGTTGCCCGGCTCGCACAGGGCCGGGCGCCCCTCGCTGCAGCAGGTGCAGTGCCCGCAGGACGGCACGAACACCATGATCACGTGATCGCCCGGCACCAGGTCGTCGACCCCGGCGCCGCATCGCTCCACCACGCCCGACGCCTCGTGCCCCAGCACCATCGGCACAGGCCGGGGCCGGTCGCCGTTGA
>NZ_WUJP01000267.1 GCF_009806515.1 Geminicoccus flavidas
TCACCGACAGGTCGGAGTGGCAGAGGCCGGCAGCCCCGATCCGCACCAGCACCTCGCCGGGTCCGGGCGGCGTCAGGTCGACCGTCTCGATCGCAAGCGGGCGCGAGGCCGCGAACGGCGGGGCCTTGGGCGCCTCGTGCAGGACTGCTGCGCGGATCTTCACTGCGGCTCCTCCCATCGTCCGGACCGGCGGGAGATCACCGCCACGACGATGGCCGCGTCAATGGCGCAATAGGCCAGACGAGCCGATGCCCGGCATCGGCTCGCGGCACTCCGGCAGGCGGCTGTCAAGCGGCGCGGTTGCGCTGGCCGTTGCCGCCTGGCCATTGCCACCGCTTGTGGGCCGGCGGCTCGGCTGGCGTCGCGTCGTCACCAGGCAGGGCCGAGACGTCCTCGGATTCAAGGGTGGTGCCGAGCGTCAGGTTGACGAGATCGGTCATGGTGAACCGGCCGGCATGGCTGGCGGGCAGGGTCGGCGTCCAGCCCGGATCCTGGGCCAGGAACGAGGCCCGATCAGCCAGGAGCAGCGCCACGAAGGTCCGGGCGACGATCTCCGCACCCACGCCGGCGAGCCGCTGCCCGCCAGCCCGCCGTTCCGCCTCGCGCAGGATGTAGAACCACAAGGGCGCCGGACCATGCCCGCCCTGGACGCCCTCCCAGAGTTCGGCCTCGCCCAGGGCGGGCTGGCAAAGATAGGCGGCGACGTCCTGGCCAGACGGCAGGCGCAGGTCCAGGCCGCGCTGCAGGTTGCGCGTCGCCAGCGAGCGGAACGCGTCCGGCGTGCCAGGCGGCACGACCCCGTCCGGTAGGCGCAGCAGCACGGTCGAGATCCGCGTGTCCAGGAACTTGCTGGGCTGGGCGTCGGGCCCGAAGAAGGCCTGCCAGTCGATGCGCAGCTCGGGCGGCACCGGCCGTCCGCCCCGCAGGTCGGTCACCGCCTCCTGGGCGGACGGGTCGTCCGGGAACAGGGCAGCCGCCCGGTCGGGGCCCATCAGGTAGCCCGGCCGCACCTGGCTGTGGCCCAGCCGGTAGGCGGCGACGCTGAACTCCACCGGCATGAACGGCTCGCCCGGGTAGAGGAAGGCCGGATCCGCCACGGCCCGCTGGACCAGATGGCTGCCTACCGTACGGGCCAGGAACTCGTGCAGCACGATCCACTGATAATGCCAGCGGACCAGCTTCTGGGCTGCCTCGAACCGCTCCCGGCCACCGAGTGCCGGATCAGTATGGTCGTCCAGCACCTTGTTGTGGAACTTCAGGAACAGGAGGTGGAGCTGGGAGACGATGACGTTCTCGTCGTTGCGCGGATCACCGATGATCGCGGTGCCCTGGCGGTTGCGCGGCAGGTCGCCTCCGTCCTCCGAGACGAGCAGGTGGAACGGATTGGTGCGGTCGTAGAGGAAGGGCTGCACGGCGGGCCCCAGCCCATAGACCGAATCCAGTTCCAGGGCCGGCGTGCGGAAATTGTGAGTGGCGTTCACGTCGACCTGCTGCTCCAGGATGGAGGTGGCATCCAGCGTCAGGTCGTGGTCGATGAACTGGCCGAGGAAGGTGTAGCCGGCCTTGATCCGGGGGTTGTTCTGCGAGGTGTCGGTGGGTGGTGGGTTGCCGCCATCCATGGCACCGCCCACCCGACCGAGTTCCGCCGGGCCGGGCGCGAAGTCGCGCAGCGAACGCAGTTCCGGGAACATCCGGCCGAAGCGGCCAGTGGAAGCGAAGCGGCCACGCGGCGCGTCGAGGCCGCGATCGGCAAAACCGTGCATGTCCGTTTCCTCGTTGTGATGAGCGGGGAACTGCCGTGGGCCCTGCCGAGGCCAGTATGCCGGCCGTTGCTGGGAAGGGAGGGGCAGGATCGCGACGAGACTATCCGGACAGCGGGAAAATACCTGCGATGTCGACCCGGTGGCCGAGAGGAAACGGCCGGGCGGGTGATCCTGCCCCACGCCCGGGAACTTATCCTGGATCGGACGAATGCTCGGTGATCTACGTCACCTCGAGGGAGCGGCCGCTTCCTCCAGCACTTCTCCCAGCGCCTCGACCAGTTGATCTGCATTGTCCTTCGAGAAGACCAGTGGCGGCCGGATCTTCAGGACATTGCCATGCCGGCCGGCCGCCCCGATCAGGATCTGCCGGCGGTGCAGCCCGTTGATCACCCGCGTCGCGAGTTCCGGAGCCGGCTGGCGGGTCAGGGGATCGCGCACGAACTCGACGCCGACATAAAGCCCGGCACCGCGCACGTCGCCGATCTCCGGATGGCCGTTGCCGGCAAGACCGCGCAGGCCGTCGCGCAGGTGGCGGCCGACCTTGGCGGCGTTCTCGACGAGCTGCTCGTCCCGGATCACGTCGAGCACGGCCAGCCCCGCTGCCGCGGCCACCGGGTTGCCGCCGAACGTGTTGAAGTAGCCCACGCTCTTGGTGAAGGCCTCCAGCAGCTCGCTGCGCGACACGACCCCGCCCATCGGGAAGCCGTTGCCCATGGGCTTGCCCATGGTGACGATGTCCGGGAGGACGCCATGGCGCAGGAAGCCCCACATCGCATCCCCGGTCCGCCCGAAGCCCGGCTGGACCTCATCCGCGATGAACAGACCGCCTGCCCGGTGCACCGCGTCCATCGCCGGCTTCAGGAAGCCTATGGGATCGGCATAGATGCCGTCGCTGGAGAAGATCGTGTCGGCCAGGAAGGCGGCAAAGCCGAAGCCGGATTCTTCCAGGCTGTCGATTGCCTCCTGCAGCTCGCCAGCGAAGCGCTGGCCAAGATCGGCGGTGGGCGCATGATAGGTGTCGGGCGCGCGCACGACGCGGACATGCGGCGGCAGGGGCTTGCCCGGCATCGAGGAGGGCGAGACCTCGGTCACCGCCAGCGTGTTGCCGTGATAGGCGTTGTCCGTGACCACGATGCCGCGCTTGCCGGTGGCCGCGGCGGCGATGCGCAGCGCCAGGTCGTTGCTCTCGCTGCCGGTGCAGGTGAAGGTCACCCTGTCCAGCCCGGCCGGGTAGGTAGTGAGCAGCCGCTCGGCATAGGTGTGGATGACGTCGTAGAGATAGCGGGTGTGGGTGTTGAGCGTCGCCGCCTGCTGCGCGATCGCTGCCACCACGCGCGGGTGGCAGTGCCCGACCGAGGGGACGTTGTTGTAGACGTCCAGGTAGCGGCGCCCATCCGCCGTGGTCATCCACACGCCCTCGGCCGACACGACATGCATCGGCTCCTGGTAGAACAGGACCGAGGTCGGGCCGAAGGTCTGCTGCCGGCGCTGGACCAGCGCGGCGGTGGCAGGTGGCAGCCCGCCCGCCTGCCGCGCGTCGAAGGCGTTGAGCGCCAGGATCTGCTGGCTCTCGGGAAGGGTCTCGGCGTCCGGCACGGGTCTTCTCCGGCGATGTCAGGCGTGTTCGGTGAGGAAGCGTTCGGCCATGGCCACCGTGCCCTCGGTGTAGGGCACGCCCATCTCCTGGGCGGTCGGGGTCTCGGCATGCGAGGCGATCCAGGCGGTCAGCAGCACCCGGCGCAGCATCAGGAAGACCGGCATCATCGCCAGATCCTCCGCGCTCATCGGGGCCACGCTGCGATAGCCCTCGATCCAGGCCGCCTGAAGTGCCGGGATCGCCGGATCGTCCTCGAAGAAGCTGACCGCGGCGGCGAAGTCGTACATGAACCAGGAGAAGCCGCAGTCGTCGAAGTCGATGATGCCGAGCCGGTCGCCCTCCACCAGGAGATTGGCTAGCCGCAGGTCGGCATGGATCAGCCCGAAGCGATCCGGACCATGGCCGTAGGCGGCAAGGCGGCCGGCCAGCACCTCAGCCGTGCGCTCCAGGAGCGCGCGGCCCTCGGGCGTGAGGCCCGGTCCGGCGCGCCAGTCGCCCCAGAGCGGCCGGCTGCCGAGCATCGCGTCGAAGTCCCAGGTCTTGCGCCGGAAGCTGCTGGGGCGCTGCCAGATGCGGGTATGGCCGTGCAGGCGGGCGCTGATGGCACCGAGCTGGCGGAACCACGGCACCGAATCGGCGGAAGCCGCTGGTTCGGTCCCGCTCATGAACTCGAAGGCTGCGACATGGCGGCGGTTCGCACCCTCGCCGAACGCGCCCAGCAGCCGCCCATTGGCTGTGGGCAGCGGCCTGGGTGTGGCGACCGCGTCGTCGGCACGCAGGGCGGCGATCCAGGCCAGCTCGGAGAGGATCTCGTCCTCGGTGTGATAGGCCGGGCGGTGCACCCGGAAGACGATCGGCGCTTCGCCGGGCGGCTCGACGAGGAAGGTGGCGTTCTCGGAGATGGTCAGAAGGCGCAGCGACGTGTCGCTCGGCAGGCCCCAGGCAGGCAATGCCGTGCGCAGGGCGCTCTCGAGCCGTCCCAGGAACGCAGCGTCGTACATGAACCCCTCACGAGCGATAGTGGCAGATACAACGATTCTTGTTTGGCTTTCAACACAGCCCTACCTGCCGCCGGACGGTTGCGCCCGTGGTCGCCGCGGGTCTAGCCTCTTCCATTGGGACAGGCAGCAGGGCAGGCAGGCAAGAAATGAGCCGGGCGTTCGTGAAGGAGCCGGACGGCGACAGCGCCATCGACGAGCTGCCGGACCGGCCGATCAGCCCAAACCGCAACCTGATCACGCCGTGGGGCCACGAGCGCATCCAAGCGACCCTCGCCGAGTGGCGGCGCAAGGAGGCCGCCACCCCTGCGGATGACCGGACGGCCCATGCCCGGATCGGCCGGGAGCTGCGCTACTGGCAGGCACGGGTGACCAGCGCCGAGGTGACCCAGCCGCCGGCAGAGCCCGACCAAGTCCGCTTCGGCTGCCGGGTGACGTTGGCGCGCGCGGACGGCAGCCGTCAGACGGTGGGGCTGGTGGGCGAGGACGAGACCCGGCCCGAGCAGGGCCTGATCGCCTGGACGGCACCCCTGGCCCAGGCCCTGATCGGCCTGGAGGAAGGCGAGACCGTCCGGTTCGGCGACGGGGAGCTGGAGATCCTGGTGATCGAGCCGCTCGAACCGGACTGAGGCTCAGCGCTCCTTTCGGCGCATCGGCATGGCATCGATCAGGCCGAACAGCTCCCCCTGCCATGCCGGCCGGTTCGCGCGCCACTTCACCCCGCCGTCCTTGCCCACCAGCAGCGCGGTGAAGCCGGCATCGGCCGGCAGGTCGAACGCGGCCTGCAGCAGGGCCGCCTGATCGTCCGCGGGTGCCCGGCCATGGACCGGCTCGATCCGCCGGCCGTCGATCACCGCGAAGACCACGAGGTCGCGCTCGTCGAGCTGATCCTGGACGGGCAGGAGTTCGTCGCGCTGCGCCTGGAGCTGTGGATCGCCGGACCCGGCGAACATCACCAGCACCCGGTTCTGCCAGCGATAGCTGTCCAGGGATTCCATGGCGGCGGCTCCGGTGGCGAGCATGGCAATGACCAGAGACACGGGCATGGCGAGACTTCGGGTCACTTGCATCCTAGCATCCCGGAAAGACGGGCCGGCAGGGCGCTGGCTTCCTGGCGCTACGCATGGCCAGCCGGGTCGGATCACGCATGGAAAGGCAGAAGATGGACTTCCAGACCGCGATCAGAACCTGCTTCAGCAAGTTCGCCACCATCCAGGGGCGCGCAGCCCGCGCCGAATACTGGTACTTCTTCCTGTTCTACCTGATCGTGATCTTCGCAGCCGGCGTGCTCGACGCCGTCCTGTTCCGCCATAATGCGAACGGTCCGCTCAGCACGCTGGTCTGGCTGGTCCTGCTGCTGCCCTGGCTGGCGGTGGCGGTGCGCCGCCTGCACGACCGGGACCGGAGCGGCTGGTGGCTGCTGCTCCATGTCGTGCCGGTGGTCGGCCAGATCGTGCTGATCGTCTGGTTCTGCCTGCCAAGCACGCCCGGGCCGAACCGGTTCGGCCCGCCGCCCGCCTGACCGGCGTTCAGCCGCGTGCCAGCGCGCCGTCCAGGAGCGGCGTGGGGTGGTCCGGCAGGTATTGGCGCGACAGCTCGATCAGGCCACCGAAGCGCCGCTCCTTCTTGGCGGCGTGGTTGTGCGCGATGTCGGCCAGGCGGTGGCGCAGGAACGGGTTGGCGAACCGCTCCATGACCGTCCGCCGGTAGGCCACGGCCTGCTCGCCTAAGCCCATCGCCACGAACACCGGCAGCACCTCTTCGTCATAGACCCGGTCGAGGCTCGCCACCATGTCGGCGTCCTGCAGGATCTGCAGCAAGATCTCGTCGGGGTCGCGCCGGTCCAGCAGCCAGCGCTCGGCCAGCCAGGTGTGCCCGAGGTTCAGGATGAACAGCTTGAGCCGGGCGTAGCGTTCCAGATCCTCGGTCACCACCACGTCGGGATGTTCCAGCGGCACGAACAGGCCGGGTGCCTGGCGGATCGCCCAGAGCGCGTAGGGCTCCGCCACGGCACCCACCGGCTCGATCGGCTCGCTGACGATCCGGTCGACCAAGCTGTCGGCGAACACCACCTCGGCCTCCAGCCAGCTCAGGAAGCCGGCCGAGGCCCCCCACTGCCGGGCGAGCCCGGTGACGATGCCCCGCAGCACCTTGCCGTTATCGGTGATCAGCTCCAGCGGGAACACCGACAGCGGCGCGCCACCCGCCTCGTGCCGCGCCTGGAGCAGCCGGACCAGCTTGCCGGGAAAGGAGCGCGGCACTGGTGTCGCAGCGTCGTCGTCGGGGTGCAGCTCGTAGCCACGGTCGGCCGTGTTGCTGAGCCATGCCCGCACCTGCGGGTCCGCCGCGTCGGCCCGGACCTCCTCCCACTGGGTCACCGCGTCCAGTGCCCTGACGACGCTGGTCACCTGCACCTGCCGGTCGACCGCCTCGCCATCCACCAGGCCGCGGATATGGACCGGGAAGCCGGCCCCATAGGCCAGAGCTGCCGCGCGCCTGGCCGCTTCCGGCGTGCCGCTGGTGGTGACGGCCACCACCGGCCCGGCTGCCTTGCCGGCCGCCAGCGCCTCGTCGAGCATCAGGTCGGCATGGGCCTGGAGCAGCCGTCCGGTCCCGAACTGCAGGATGGCAGGGTGCATGGCTTTCTCTCGTCCCTTCGGCATCGCCCTATGTCCGGTGCCCGGACCCTAGGAGCCATTGCGCGGTACAGCCAGACCCCGCCTCGCGGCAAGGCGGGACAGCCATGCCGGAACCGACGGTTTCACACTCCGTTTGCCTGGGACATGGTCGGCATTGACCGGTCAAGCGGACGAGGAGTGAGGCGATGGACGATCTTCCGGTGAGCCATGCGCAAAGATACGGCGAGCTCACGCCGATGCAGCGGGGTGCCTATCTGCTGGGCGGGCTGGTCCTGGCCGCCGCCGGTGCCAGGCCGCGTCCGAACCCGCTGCTGAGCGTGGCAGCGCTCGGTGCCGGCGCCTATCTGGCCTGGCGCGGTGCGGAAGGCCACTGCCCGCTCAAGGCGATGATCGACGAGGAGCGGGCCGGCTCGCGCCCCATGATCGAGCCGGGCTAAGATCAGGCGGATCGAGCGGCGATCATCACGAGGCGAGGCCGGACGCCGATGGCGGCGTGGTTGCGCCGTCGCCCGCCCGGAGCCACAGCCGGGCCGGGCGGGCGAGCGGCGATCAGACCCGCGAGCGCCGGCCTGCGATCATGCCGTAGATCGCCAGAACGATGATGGCGCCGACCACGGCACCGATGAAGCCCGCCCCTTCGCCGGCCCGGTACCAGCCGACCGCCTGACCGAGATAGGTGGCGACGAAGGCGCCGACGATGCCCAGGATCGTCGTGAGGATGAAGCCGCTCGGCTCCTTGTCGCCCGGCATGATCCACTTGGCGACGAGGCCGGCGAGGAAGCCGATGATGATGGTCCAGATGATGCCCATGACAGCCCAATCCCGGTGCGTGGTTCTGATGGCTCGGCGTGCTCGAGGCTCGCAGTGCCTCTGATTAAACTACACAAGCCGTCGACGTTCCGGCCACCCCTCGCGGCGACGCACTTTTTGGACATACAGGGCGCTTCCTTCCGGGGCGGTGCGGCTGCCCGTTCTGTCGGCAGGCGGCCGTGCGGCTGCCCGAAGTGCAGGCAATGCGCCTCTTCCAGACGCTCCCGGCTGCCGCCATGGTGCGGCGGCACGCGGCTTGCTGCCGGGCAGGTCGACCCTTGGGAAAGGCTTCACGATGGCGATCCATGTCGCCCTGCACCACCGCACCAGCTACCGCTACAACCGCCGGGTCGAGCTGGGGCCGCAGATCGTGCGCCTGCGGCCGGCCCCGCACACGCGCGGCCGCATCCTGAGCTATTCGCTGAAGGTCCAGCCCGAGGAATACTTCATCAACTGGCAGCAGGACCCGTTCGGCAACTGGCAGGCCCGCTTCGTCTTCCCCGAGAAGACCGACCATTTCATCGTTGATATCGACCTCGTCGTCGAAATGGCGGTGTTCAACCCCTTCGAGTTCTTCGTGGAAGACACGGCCGAGCAGTGGCCGTTCGCCTACGCCAAGGATCTGAAGAAGGAACTCCTGCCCTATCTCGAGGTCGAGGCGCCGGGCCCGCTGCTCTCTGACTTCCTCGCCGAAATCCCGCGCGCGACGACCAATACGGTCAACTTCATCGTCGACCTGAACCGGCGGCTGCAGCAGGCGATCGGCTACGTGGTCCGCATGGAGCCGGGCATCCAGACCACCGAGGAAACACTGGCCAGGTGCAGCGGCTCCTGCCGCGACAGCGCCTGGCTGCTGGTCCAGATCATGCGGCAGCTCGGCATCGCCGCCCGCTTCGTTTCCGGCTACCTGATTCAGCTCGCCCCCGACGTGAAGCCGCTGGAAGGGCCGTCCGGCACGGAGGTGGACTTCACCGACCTCCATGCCTGGTGCGAGGTGTTCATCCCGGGAGCCGGCTGGATCGGCCTAGACCCGACTTCGGGCCTGCTGGCCGGCGAGGGCCACATCCCGCTGGCCGCCGCCGCCGAGCCGCAGAATGCGGCGCCCGTCTCCGGTGGGGTCGAGCCGGCCGAGGTCGATTTCGGCTTCGAGATGAAGGTGACCCGGATCCGCGAGACGCCGCGGGTCACCATGCCCTACACGGACGAGCAGTGGCAGGAGATCCTGACCGAGGGCCACGAGGTCGATCAGCGCCTCCTCGGGGGCGACGTCCGGCTCACCACCGGCGGCGAACCGACCTTCGTGTCGATCGACGACATGGAAGGTGCCGAGTGGAACACGGCGGCCGTCGGCCCCACCAAGCGGCGCCTGGCAGAGAACCTG
>NZ_WUJP01000268.1 GCF_009806515.1 Geminicoccus flavidas
ATCCGCCGGCTGCGCGACCGCTTCGCGCCGGGCGGGCTGCTCCATTTCGGCCAGGGCAAGTGGTATCCGGGCGAGCAGCTGCCACGCTGGGCGCTCAGCCTCTACTGGCGCAAGGACGGCGAACTGCTCTGGCACGACCCGGAGCTGATCGCCCAGGCCGGGAGGGAGGGCAGTGCCGGTGCCGCCGACGCCGAGCGGTTCATCCACCTTCTGTGTGCGAAGCTGGGGCTGGAGGAGGACTACGCCATTGCGGCCTACGAGGATCCGGCCGTCCATCTCCTGAAGGAGGCGCAGCTCCCGCCCAATGTCGACGTTCTCGACAACCGGCTGAGGGACCCGGAAGAGCGTGCGCGGATAGCCCGGGTGTTCGACCGCGGGCTCGACACGCCGGTGGGCTATGTCCTGCCGCTCCAGCCCTGGAACAGCCGCAATTTCGGCCGCTGGGACAGCGAGCGCTGGTCGGTGCGCCGGGACCGGATGTTCCTGATCCCGGGTGATTCGCCGCTGGGTCTGCGCCTGCCGCTGCAGTCGCTGCCGTGGATTTCCGAGGCCGACTATCCCTACTACATCCCAGCCGACCCGTTCGCCGCCCATGCGGCGCTGCCAGCCGCCGAGCCCCGGATGCAGGAGCGCCGCCCAGACCCGGAGCAGCCGGTGGCTGCCACCCGTCAGCCCGTGCGCACCGCACTCGCCGTCGAGCCGCGCGGAGGCACGCTGCACGTCTTCATGCCGCCCACCCCTTCCGCGGTGGAATATGTCGAGCTGGTGGCCGCCCTGGAGGCGACCGCCCGGGAGATCGGCCAGCCGATCGTGATGGAAGGCTATACGCCGGCGGACGACCCCAGGATCAGCGTGCTCAAGGTGACGCCGGACCCGGGCGTGATCGAGGTGAACGTCCACCCGGCCGCGTCCTGGCAAGAGGCGTTGGCGATCACCGAGGGCGTCTACGAGGAGGCCCACCAGAGCCGGCTCGGCACGGACAAGTTCATGATCGACGGCCGCCATACCGGGACGGGCGGCGGCAATCACATCGTGGTGGGTGGGTCCACCCCGGCCGACAGCCCGTTCCTGCGCCGGCCGGACCTGCTCGCCAGCCTGATCGGCTGCTGGCAGAACCACCCGTCTCTGTCCTTCCTGTTCAGCGGCCTGTTCATCGGTCCGACCAGCCAGGCGCCGCGCATCGACGAGGCGCGCAACGACCAGCTCTACGAGATGGAGATCGCCCTGGCCCAGGTGCCGCTGCCGGGCCAGGGCGAGGTACCGCCCTGGCTGGTGGACCGGATCTTCCGCAACCTGCTGATCGATGTCACCGGCAACACCCACCGGGCCGAGATCTGCATCGACAAGCTCTACTCGCCGGACGGGCCGACCGGCCGGCTGGGCCTGGTGGAGTTCCGCGCCTTCGAGATGCCGCCGCACCCGCGCATG
>NZ_WUJP01000269.1 GCF_009806515.1 Geminicoccus flavidas
AGCCTGGCCCAGCAACTGCTCCTGCGCGCCCTGATCTGCCGGTTCTGGGAGAAGCCCTGGCAGGGCAGACTGGTGCGCTTCGGCACCTCGCTGCACGACCGGTTCATGCTGCCGGCCTTCCTCTGGCAGGACTTCACCGACGTCCTGCGCGATTTGCGCCAGCACGGCTTCGACCTGAAGGACGAGTGGTTCGCGCCGCACCTGGAGTTTCGCTTCCCGGTCTGCGGCGAGGCCGAGTTCGAGGGGGTGCGGTTCGAGCTGCGCCAGGCGCTGGAGCCCTGGCAAGTCATGGGCGAGGAAGGGTCGGTCGGCGGCACGGTGCGCTATGTCGACAGCTCGCTGGAGCGCCTGCAGGTCCGCGTCCAGGGCATCACGCCTGGCCGGCACCTGATCACCTGCAACCGGATCGCCCTGCCGCTGGCTCCCACCGGCACGCATGGCGACT
>NZ_WUJP01000270.1 GCF_009806515.1 Geminicoccus flavidas
TGGTGGCCGGCGTGCGCTTCCGGGCCTGGCAGCCGGCTGCCTGCCTCCACCCCACGATCGGCGTGCATGCGCCGCTGGTGTTCGACCTCTACGACCAGTGGGCGGGCAGGTCGCTGGGTGGCTGTACCTACCATGTCGCCCATCCGGGCGGGCGCAACTACGAGGCCTTCCCGATCAACTCCTACGAGGCCGAGGCGCGCCGGCTCGCCAGGTTCGAGCGGACCGGGCACAGCCAGGGTCCGTTCCGGCCGGGGCCGCCGTCGCCCGACCCGGAGTTCCCGCTCACCCTCGACCTGCGCCGCCATTGAGGAAGCGTTCATGGCATCCATCCGGCAAGCCCGAGAGCAGGACCTGGCCGCCTGCCAGGCGATCTATGCCCACTGGGTCGAGACCGGCACCGGCAGCTTCGAGCTGGAGGCGCCTGGTCTCGACGAGATCCGCCGCCGCCACGCCGAGGTGACCGGCCGTGGCATGCCCTGGCTGGTGGCGGTTGACGCGGCAGGGGCCGTGCTGGGCTATGCCTATGCCAACTGGTTCCGGCCGCGCCCGGCCTACCGCTATGCCGCCGAGACCTCGATCTACGTCGCGCCGGACTGCCAGGGCGGCGGCGTCGGCCGGGCGCTGCTGGCGGAGCTCCTCCGGCAATGCGAGGCGATCGGCATGCGGCAGGCGCTGGCGGTGATTGGCGATTCCGCCAATGCCGGCTCGATCGGGGTCCATCGCGCCGCCGGGTTCGAGCACGTCGGCACCATGGCTGCGGTGGGCTGGAAGTTCGACCGCTGGCTGGACGTGGTGATCATGCAGAAGGCGCTGGGCAGCGGGGCAGACGCCGGGCCCGGCTGACATTAGGCTGGGCCTGCCGGACTGCAGGTCCAGCGTCAGCAACGTCGAGGGGGCGACGGTGGTTCCGGCGTGCGCGCAGAGCAAGAGCCAGCCATGGAGTTGATCGCCGCCATCCTGCCGCCTGCGGCCGAGGGCACCGGCCATGGCCGGCTGTTCGACGGCTATGCGCCCAGGCCCGGCAGGTTCGACGAGTTCATGGATGCCGGGGGCCGGGTCAGGCCGGTCTGGCAGTGCCTGGCCAGCCAGCTCGGCGCCATGCGGCCGGGCGAGCTCGAGGCGGCCAGGGCCAGTGCGGTGCGGCTGGTGCGCGAGGACGGTGCCGCCTTCAACGTCTATGCCGATCCGGACGACCGTGCCTTCGCCTGGCGGCTGCATACCCTGCCCCTGCTGCTGGCCGAGAGCGAGTGGCGCCGCATCGAGGCGGCGGTGTGCCAGCGTGCCCGGGTGGTGGCACGGATCCTGTCCGATCTCTACGGCCCGCGGGACCTGATGCGCCAGGGCCGCATCCCGGCCGACCTGATCCTGGGCGGCGAGCGCTTCATCCATGCGGTGGCCGGCCACCCAGCCATGCTGGAACGGCCGCTGACCAGCTATGCGGCGGATCTGGCCCGCGATGCCGATGGCAACTGGGTCGTGCTGGCCGACCAGACCGAGGCGCCCTCCGGCCTCGGCTATGCCCTGGCCAACCGGCTGGCCATGACCCATGGCTTCACCGACCTGTTCCGCCGCTGCGAGGCCCAGCGCCTGGTCGGCTACTTCCAGCATCTGCGCGACGATCTGGTCGCTGCCTCCGGCCGGGAGGACGGCCGGATCGTGATGCTGGCGCCGGAGCCCGACCAGCCCGCCTATTTCGGCCATGCCTATCTCGCCCGCTACCTGGGCTACACCCTGGCCCAGACCGCCGACCTGACGGTGCGCGACGAGCGGCTCTACCTCAAGACGCTGGACGGGCTGCAGCGGGTCGACCTGCTCCTGCGCCAGATCGACGGGTTCGCCTGCGACCCTCTGGAAGTGCCGGGCACGCAAGGCCTGGGCGTAGCCGGCCTCGTCCGGGTGATCCAGGCGGGCGGCGTGCAGTTGCGCAACCTGCCCGGCACGGGGGTGGTGCAGAACCGGGTGCTCGCACCGTTCATGGCGGCACTCACCCGGCATCTCACGGGCGACGAGCCGCTGATCCCGGATGCGCCGGCACTCTGGCTGGGTGATCCGACGGCCCGTGCCAGGCTGTTCGCCGAGCCGGAGCGCTGGCGGGTCGAGCTCGCCACTGCGCGCAACGATCCGGGCGAGGCGGCGGCGACCATCGACCCCGCCCGGCTCCAGCCCCGACAGGCGCAGGAGCTGCGCCAACGGCTTGAGCGCCACGGCTACCGCTACATGGCTCTGGCACCGGTGCCGCTCGCGACCTTCCCGGCCTTCGTCGAGCAGGACGGCCACACACTGGTGCGGCCGGCCCATGGCGCGCTGCGCGTCTATGCCAGCCTCGGCGCCGACGGCAGCTGGCGGGTGATGCCGGGCGGGCTCCTGCGCTTTGCCGGTGCCGGCGAGACGGTCGGCCTGCCGAACGGCCATGGTGCGGGCGACCTGTGGGTGCTCACCGACAAGGCGGAGGTCGCCCAGGGCAGCATCCTGCAGCCCAGCCTGAGCGTCATCCATCTGCGCCGGAGCGGCCGCGACCTCCTGAGCCGCACCGCCGACAACCTGTTCTGGCTCGGCCGCTATGCCGAGCGGTCGGAATCGCTGATCCGCGTGCTGCGCGCCGTCCTGGCCCATCGCATCGACGACACTAGGCAGGGCGTGAGCTCGGCCGTGCTGGGCCGGCTCCTCCACCTCCAGGACATGCGCGGCCGCGTGCCGCGCTTCCATCCCCCGGTGGCGCCGGGCGATGACGGGATCGACGCGACG
>NZ_WUJP01000271.1 GCF_009806515.1 Geminicoccus flavidas
TGCCCTGATCTTCGACCAGGCACGCCCGCACGGGCTGCGGCAGACGCTGGGCGAGGTCCACCGCACCGCGACGCTGGTGCGCGACCAGATCAGCCACGACGCTTGGCGGCTCCTTGCAGCACTGCATGGCGATCCCGCCTGGCGCACCCGCCCCGCGCGGCTGATCGGGTGGCAGACCGCGGAGCTGCTCGATGTTGGCTTGCGCCAGCTCACCGCGTTCGCCGGCACCGAAGCGGAGAACATGACCCGCAACTATGCCTGGCGGTTCATCGAGATGGGCCGGCGCATCGAGCGGGCGTCCAACCTGGTCGACCTGCTGCGCGGCCTGGTGATCGGGAACGACGCGATCGGCGCCGACGGCATCCTGTCCCTCTTGCTCGAGCTGGGCGACAGCTCGATGACCTACCGCTCGCGCTACCTGACCCGTCCGCTGCTCCTGCCGGTGCTGGACCTCCTGCTGCTGGACGAGACCAACCCGCGCTCGGTCGCCTGGCAGCTCCACCGGATCGCCGACCATGTTGGGTGCCTGCCCCATGCCGAGGAGGCGGCCCATAAGGGGCCGGACCGGCGCCTGGCCCTGCGCATGGCGAGCCTCGTGCAGATCACCGAGATCGAGGCCCTGGCCAGGGGGGAGCAGCCGCTGCCGGGGCTGGACCGGCTCCTGGAGGAGCTGGAGTACGGCCTGCCCGACCTGTCCGACCTGATCAGCCGCGCCTACTTCGCCCATACTGAGCGGATCGTCACCACTTCGGCGCGCAGCCGGAGCCGGGTGCCGTGATCCTCCAGGTCAGCCACCGCACGACCTATCACTACGGCCTGCCGGTCTCGATCGCCCACCATGTCCTGCACCTCTCGCCGCGCCTGACCGACCGCCAGGAAGTGCGCCGCTTCCAGCTGGAGATCCGGCCCGCACCGACCGCGATGCGCAACACGCTCGACTTCTTCGGCAACGCCATGAGCGTGGTGACGCTGGAGCAGGAGCACGACAGCTTCACCGTGATGGCCCGCAGCGAGGTCGAGGTCCGGACCAGGCCTGGGCTGCTGCCGGAGCGCAGCCTGCCGGTGGGGGCACTCGACAGTCCGGAGGCCCAGCCCGACCTGGCCGATGCGCTGGATGTGCGCCAGTTCCGCTTCGAGTCGCCCGCGGTGCGCTGCCCGGACGAGCTGCATGCCTGGTCGGCCGCGATGTTGGCGCCCGAGCGGCCGGTGCTGGCCGCCGCCCTCGAGCTCGGCCACCGGATCAACCGGGACTTCACCTACGATTCGGGCGCCACCGCGGTCGGCACCTCGGTCGCCGAATGCTTCGCGCTGCGGCGCGGGGTCTGCCAGGACTTCGCCCACCTGATGCTGGCAGCCATGCGCGCGCATGGCGTGCCCGCCCGCTATGTGAGTGGCTATCTCCTGACCCGCCCCCCGCCCGGCAAGCCGCGCCTGGTCGGCGCGGATGCTTCCCATGCCTGGGTCCAGGTCTGGGCGCCGCCTTTTGGCTGGGTCGACCTCGACCCCACCAACGACGTGATCCCGGGTGAGGAGCACGTGACGGTGGCGTTTGGCCGCGACTTCACCGATGTCAGCCCGGTGAACGGGGTCATCTTCGGCGGCGGCGCCCACCGGGTGGAGGTCGAGGTCGACGTGGCCCCGCAGCCCGATTAGGCGACCACCGCCTCCGCCTCGATCTCCACGTCGTAGTCGCCCACCAGCCGGCCGACCTCCACCAGCGTGTTGGCCGGCCGGATCTCGCCGAAATAGCGGCCATGCACCCGCGAGACCGCTTCCCACTGCTCGGCGTCGCGCAGGTAGATGCGGGTGCGGACCACGTCGGCCATGCTGCCACCCAGCGAGCGGATCGAGGCCGCGATCTTGTCCAGGATGTAGACGGTTTGCGCCGCCGGATCGCCCTGCCCGATCATCTCGCCGCTGCCATGAGTGGCGGTGGTGCCCGAGACCAGGATGCGGTCGCCGATCCGCACGGCGCGAGCATAGCCGCAGACCGGCTCCCAGACGCTGCCGCTGTCGATGCGCAGGCGGCCGGGCCGGCCATCCACCGGGACGGCCTGGTAGACCGGCGGCAGGCTGTCCAGGTGGTGCGACAGGTCGCCGGACGCGGTCAAGAAGGGTGGGCGGCGATATTCGTCCCCGCAGTCGCCCGGGATCGGCCGGCTGCCGGCCAGCGCCGCGTCGATCCGTTGGAGGTCGGTTTCGTCCAGGGCGAAGCCAAACAGGCGGCGATTGTCGTCGCGATGCTCGCTCTCGCCGAGCCTCGCACCGACGATCACCGCACCCACCGCCTCCTGCTGCATCACCCAGCGGGTCGCGACATTGCTGATCGAGACCCCGTGCCGCTTCGCCACCTCGGCGCAGGCCTGCAGGATCGCCTGCAGCACGTCCCAGCCGCCGGCAGCATCGATGAAGCGCCGGTACTTCATCTTGCTCCAGTCGCCGATCTGGCCCGGCTCCGGCCGGCCCAGCCAGCGCTCGGACAGGAAGCCGCCGGCGAGCGTGCCGTAGGCCAGCAGCCGGATGCCGTGCGCCCGGCAGAACCCGGCCATCGGGCTGGTGGCCCGGCGGTCCAGCAAGGAAACGCAGACCTGGTTGGTGACGACCGGGATGCCCTCGGCGACCAGGACGCGCAGATGGTCGGTGTCGGTATTGGTCACGCCCAGATGGAGGACGCGACCCTCCTCCTTGAGCCTAGCCAGCTCGCGCATCGCATCCAGCCAAGCCGGATGCTCGAACAGCCACCAGTGGAACTGCAGAAGGTCGATTCGCTCGGTGGCGAGGCGGCGGCAGGCCAGGTCGACTGCCCGACGCACCACCTCCGCCGTCATCGGCCCGGGCTCGGGGCACCATTTGGTGAAGGTGGCGAGCCGGGCACCGGGCGGGGCGGCGAGGCTCCTCTCGGCCAGTGCGGCGCGCAGGCGGCCGGCGATGACCTCGGCACTGCCGTAGTGATCGGCCATGTCGAAGCTGTCGAAGCCGTCGGCGAGATAGGCGTGCAGGGCCCGGGCCCCCTCGTCCGGGTCGATCGTCCCGGACAGGCACTCGATGTCGGCCACCTGCCACAGCCCGGTCACCACGCGGGCGACCTCCAGGCCAGGTGCTAGTTCGATCCTCTCGACGGCGGGAAGCGGCGCTGGCATGGCTGGCTGACCTCGGCAGGAATGGGCCGGCCCCGGTTAGCAGGTCGGCGCGCGGACGTTGAGGTCATCGTTCCTGCCAGGCCGGGCTGCGGCCAAACGACGACGGGAGAAACTGCTTGGCCGTAGGCGCTACCGACCGGGTCCGGATCCAGGAAGTCCAGACCCTGAGCCAGGACCATTATGTCCTGCGCAAGTACCGGTTCGACTACCGGGGCCGCGACGGCACCTGGCGGCCGGTCGTCCGCCAGGTCTATGACCGCGGCAACGGCGCGGTGATCCTCCTGTTCGACCGGCAGCGGCGAACGGTCGTGCTGGTCCGCCAGTTCCGCCTGCCGGCCCTGGTCAACGGCCATCCGGACGGCTTCCTGCTGGAAGCGCCCGCCGGCCTCTTGGACGAGCGCGAGCCGGCCGAGGCGATCCGCCGCGAGGCCATGGAAGAGACCGGCTTTCGAGTCATGCGGGTCGAGCCGCTGTTCGCCCCCTATATGAGCCCGGGCTCGGTGTCAGAGCGCCTCCATTTCTTCATGGCCGAGATCGACGCCACCATGCGCGACGGTGATGGCGGCGGGTTGGCGGAGGAGAACGAGGACATCGAGGTGGTGGAGCTGCCGTTCGACGAGGCGCTGGCGATGATCGGCCGGGGCGAGATCGCCGACGCCAAGACAATCATGCTCCTCTACCACGCCCGGATCGCCGGGCTGCTCTGAGGATCACGCGGGGGCCGGGACGGGCAGGATCTTCCTGCCCCGGCCCCTGGCGCCCGTCGCCTACTCCGCCTCGGCCTTGAGTCGGCCGACCTCCTCGGCGCTCATCTCGCCGATCGTGGTCACCTCGCCATTCTGGATCCGCCACAGGCGGAACGGCCCGGTGATGTCACCATACTGGTCGAACTGCACCGGCCCGGTGACGCCCTCGTAGCGGATCGGCTTGCCTTCGCCGATCAGCGCCAGCGCCTTTTTGAAGCCGTCCGGCCCGGCATGGACCGTCTCGCCCGCAGGATCGACCACCTTCGGGATCGCCGCCTTGATCAGCGCCTTGTCGGGCTCTCCGGCGATCGCCACGGCGAGGCCCACGATCGCCGCGGCATCATAGGCCCGATCGGCCGCCGGCGCCTGGCAGTCGAACTCCTTGGCAAAGCCATTATAGGCCTCGCAGAAATAGTCGGTGGACGGCGTGGCGGTGGTGCCAGACGAGGTGCCGAACGCGTCGTCCAGATATTGGGGACCGACATCCTGGATGAAGTCGGCGGAGTTCATGCCGTCGTTCAGGAGGAACTTCGCCGGCCCACCCTGGGCGATCCAGGTCCGCGCGACCGTGGTGCCGTCGCCCGGATAGGCCACCAGATAGAGGGCCTCCGGATCGCCTTCGAGTGCTGCGGTGACTTCCGGCTGATAGGAGGCCTGGTTCTGGTTGTAGGGCGTGACCGAGGTGACCGTGCCGCCCAGCCGAGCGAACACCTTCTGGAACTCGGCCACCATGTTGACGCCGAAATCATTGTTCACATGGACGATGGCGAGCTTCTTCAGCCCCTGATCGATCGCATACTTGGCGGCAGCCGTGCCCTGCAGCGCATCAGAGGTGATGGTGCGGAAGAAGATCCCGCCGGTCTTGCCTTCCTTGGCGAGCGTGGTGAGCGTCGGCGAGGTCGAGACCGGCGAGACCTGGACCACGCCGGCCGGGCCGGTCACTGCGGTCACGATCGGGATCGAGACTGAGGAGATGTCACCGCCGATGATCACGGGAACCTTCTGCAGGTCGACCAGCTGGCGCGCGGCGTCGACCGCGACCGTGCCCTGGCTCTGCGCGTCGCGCACATCCGCCACGATCCTGCAGCCGGCCGCACCGCCTGCCTCATTCAGGTCCTGGAAGGCCAGCTCGACCGACTTGGCCGCCGCCTGGCCGAACCGCCCGGCCGGCCCGGTCAGGGACAGGACGGAGCCGACCGTGATCGTGCAGTCCTGGGCGGCGGCCGCCGCCACGGGCTGCAGGGCGGTGGCGGACAGGGCGGCGAGCGCCAGGACGGCTGGACGAAGCTTCACGGAATGATCCCCCCGGATACGGCCGCGGGCGACCTGGGCGCCGGCGGCTCAAGAGGCGAAATGGAGGCTGGCCAGGTGCCGGCCGTCAAGCGTCGGCACCACGCTCGCAGGTCAGGCCGGCGCGTCGCCGAGGTCGTATTTCATGATCCGGCCGTGCCGCCCCGCCCGATCGCGCTCCAGGTCGAAGCAGTCGCCCGCCAGTGGGCGGCGCTGTGCCAGGACCGCGTCGATCGCGGCCTGGTCCGCCTCGTCCAGCACGAAGCCGAAGGTGGCGAGGTTGGCGGGCAGGTGGTCGGCATAGCGGGCGCCCACGATCACGCCGGCCACCTGCGGGCGGTCCAGCACCCAGCGGGTGGCGACATTGCCGATGCCCACGCCATGTTTGTCGGCGATCCGCTTCAGGCAGGCGAGCAGGGCCTGGAACAGGTCCCAGCCACCAATGTCGTCGATGATCAGCTGGTACTTGACCAGCGAGCGGTTCTCCAGCCGGTCCGGCTCCGGCTGGCCGAGCCAGCGCTCGGTCAGGAAGCCGCCCGCCAGCGTCCCGTAGCAGAACAGCTTCATGCCATGCGCGGCGCAGAGCGGCACCAGGCCCTGCTCCGGCCGGGAGTCGAGCAGCGAATACTGGCTCTGCATCGACACCAGCGGGTAGCCGGCCGAGATCAGTGCCCGGCTGTGCCAGGTGTCGAAATTGGTGCCGCCCAGAAGGTGGATTTTGCCGGCCTTCTGCAGGTCGACCAGGTGGCCAGCCGCCTCCTGCCAGCCCGGCACCTCATAGTCCCACCAGTGGAACTGGACGAGGTCCAGCCGCTCGGTCCGGAGCCGGGCGAGCGAGCGGTCGATGACGCGGGTGACATAGGCGCGGTCCACCCGGTGGAGCTGACCCAGGTCGGGCACGAACTTGGTATGGGCCTTGAGCCGTGCCCGCTGCTCCCTCGTGGCACTGGCACGGAACCGGCCGATCAGCTCCTCCGCACCGGTGTAGATGTCGGCGCAGTCGAAGGTGGTGATGCCGGCATCGACGAAGGCCGCCATCTCGGCCACGGCACGGTCCTGGTCGACCGGCCCGTGCCCGCCGGCGAGCTGCCAGGCGCCGCGCAGCATCCGGGACACCTGGTAGCCCGGCACCAGCTCGAACGTCTCGACACTCATCACGGCGCCTCCGCCCGCAGGGTCACTCGGGTCGTCTCGCCATGGCGAAAGGCCGTGCGCCCGGTGCGGCGGATCAGAAAGCGGCCGCCGCAATGCGGATCCGGGCAGGCGACGACGGCATCGGTGGTCATCCAGTCGTTCGGGTGGGTGTCGCGCTGCTTGGCCGGCAGGAGCGGCAGCAGGGCCGCCAGCGGATAGATCGGGAAGCTCTGGCCCGGCGGCATCGACAGGTTCTCCCCCGACAGGAACAGCCGATCGCCGATCTGGTGGTTGCACACCATCGGCCGGTCCGAGCCGATCACCTCGATCTCGAGGTCGAAGAGTTCGAAGACGTCGTCAGGCAAAACCTAGTTCCGCTGCTGAGTCCGGGGCTGGGCCGGCGCCGGGCCGGGCTTGGTCAGGTGCCAGACGATCACGCCCGGCAGCCCCACCCAGGCGGCCGCGTTCGCGTCCGGCAATGGCTCGCGGGCGACGGTCATGGCAGATTCCGGCGTGAGCGGCGATTCGTAAAGGCCGCTGAGCTGCAGGCCGGCGTCCAGAGCCGCCGCGGCATAGTCCGCTGCCAGGTGCCGGTTCAGGCGCATGAAGCCCGCCTTGCCCTCGGCAGTGCGGAACTTGGCCTGCCAGCCGAGCTGGACCAGGACCGGGTGGACGTCGCTGATCACCACCTGCCCGCCGGGCCGGACCACCCGGGCAAACTCCCGGAGTGCTGGCCGGAGGTCGGCGACATGGACGAGTGCGAGGGCGCACAGCGCCGCGTCGACCGACGCATCGGGCACCGGCAGGGCGGCAAGGTCGCCTCGCTTGAAGCGGCAGCCCGGCAGCTTTGCCTGCGCCTTGGCTAGCATGGCGGGCGAACCGTCCACGCCCACGACCTGATGGCCGCGCGCCGCTAGCCAGGCGGCATGGCGACCGGTGCCGCAGCCGGCATCCAGCACCCGGCCCACCGGCAGTGCCGCCAGGAGGCGGTGGACGATCGGCTCCTCGATCGGGAAGAGGCGCAGGGGCTGGTCGTAGGTCTGCGACCAGAGGCCGCAGCCCTGGTCGAGGTCATATTCCGGCGCTGCCAGGGGCGCGGCCAGGTCCGGTTCCTCATAGCGCTCGACCAGACTGCGGATCTCGGCGACCCGGGCCTCGCGGGCGGCGGCGTCGCCGGAAAACGCCAGGCGGAGGAGCGCCAGCCCCTCCGTGCCCAGGAGGAGCTGGCCGAGCGTCGGCACCGTCATGGCTGATCCCTCAAACTCACCTCCGCTCATGTGCCGTCAGCTTGTCCTGCGGGATCGGCCTGCGGCTTCCGCATGCGTCCCGTTCGCCGCCATCACCCTGACGAACCATATGAGCCGATGCCTTGTCGAGGCCCAGGCGGCCATGAGCCGGATGCCGGTCCAGTACGCCTGACGATTGCTCTTGGAGACGTTGCGTCCATGCGGATCCTGCGTGGCTTCCTGGCGGGAGGGGTGATGGCTATGGTCATGTCGGCGGCGGCTGCCACGGCTGCATCTCCGCCAGCCTTCGCCAATGTGGTGGTGTTCGGCGACAGCCTGTCCGACACCGGCAATGCCGGGCGGTTCTCGAACGGGCCGGTCTGGGTCGAGGTGCTAGCCGACCGGCTGGGCGTGGAGCTGCGCGCAGCACAGATGGGCGGCTCGAACTTCGCGGTGGGCGGCGCCCAGCTCGATCCGGCTGCCGGACCCTATGGCCTGAGGGTCCAGGTCGACCGGTTCCTCGACATGCCCAGGCCTGCCGGCCGGA
>NZ_WUJP01000272.1 GCF_009806515.1 Geminicoccus flavidas
CGCTCCATATCGTCTATGGCGGCGGCAACGACCTCCTCGGCGCGCTGGGCGATCCCGGCCCGTCGAAGGTCGATGCCGCCGTTTCCGCGCTGCGGGGCATCCTTGCGGACCTCGTGGCGTCGGGTGCGACAGACCTCCTGGTCCCGAACCTGCCGGATGTCGGCATTACGCCGGCAGTCAGGACGTACGGCCATGAAGCCGCCGGGCAGGCGCGGCAGCTGACAGCGGCATTCAATCCCGGACCGATGCGGTACTGCGCGAACTCGCGGCCACGACGCCGGGCGAGCTCCGGCTCTACCGCCTGGACGTCTTCGCCATGACCGAGCAGGTCCGCGCCGATCCGGCCGCCTTCGGCTTCACCGACATCGTCACACCCTGCAGTGGGGCGACCCGCTGCGAGGGGCACCTCTTCTGGGACCAGGTCCATCCCACCACCTATGCCCATGGCCGCCTGGCGGAAGCGGCGTTGCGCGAGCTGGCGGGGCAGGATCCGCCGCCGTGAACGCGGGCAGCTCACTCCGCGGCGGGACGCTGGGCGATCCGGAGGAGCGGCAGGACTCCTGCTACCCGTCTGAGCCCTGGCATCTCGAGGGCGATGTCCATGCCTCGCTCTGGACGGTGTCGGTGGGTGCGGTGGCAACAGACCTGCCGCAGGGGGTGCGCCCGGTCGCGTGCCGGGGCCGGACGGTCCTGACCACCGGCTGGGCTGCTTACGGTCCTGGCGGCACCCTCTCCTACCATGAATTCCTGGCGGCGGTTCCGGTGGTGGCTGGCCGCGGGCCCGCCGTGAGCGTCATCCGGATCTGGGTGGACGACCCTGCCGCGGCTCTGGGCGGCAGGGCGATGTGGGGAATGCCCAAGCAGATGGGCGACCTCCGGTTCGAGCGCGATACGGCATTCCGGGCCAGCCTGGCGGAAGGCGGCAGGGAGATCGCGGCCTGCCGCTTCGTGCCGCGGCTGCCGCTGCCTGGCCGCTGGCCGCTGGTCCTGCGCACGGAACAGATGCTCCACGCAGCCCTGAAAGTCACCCGGGCGCGGGTGGGCGGCCGGGTCGTGCTGGGACGTGCAGACTGGCGGTTCGCCGCAGACGGGCCGCTCGGCTTCCTCGCTGGATCCACCCCGCTCGTCAGCTTCCGTCTGGAGCGCATGGTGCTGCGGTTCGGCGGCTGAGCAGATGGCTAGGCCGCGTCCCGGCTCCAGCCAGGTTGACCATGGCCGACATCATCCTTTAAACCTGTCATACCATCGCATCAGGCCGTCGCGATCAGCCCGGCCGAGCCAAGAACAGCCGGGCCTCCGGCAGTCACGTCAGGGAGAAGAGCAGATGAAGCGGGCGCTTC
>NZ_WUJP01000273.1 GCF_009806515.1 Geminicoccus flavidas
TGGCTGCCGCCGTCTTCGCGCTAACCTTGTCGCCGCTGGTGGCCGGCGCGCAGACCACCATCCGCGCCGCCTTCGGCTCAATGCCGGCCCATCCGAGCTATGTCGGCCTGCAGTGCTTCGAGAAGCTCGCCGAGGAACGCAGCGGCGGATCGCTCGCGATCGAGCTCTATCCCGACCGCCAGCTCGGCGAGGAGCGGGAGACCGTGGAGGGCCTGCAGCTCGGCACGGTGGACATGACGGTGGTCTCGACCGGGCCGCTCGGCGCATTCGTGCCGGAGGTGGGCGTCCTCGACCTGCCGTTCATCTTCAAGGACAGCGCTCATGTCTACGAGGTGCTGGACGGTGAGGTCGGCAAGGAGCTCCTGGCGAAGTTCGACGACCAGAGCATCGTCGGGCTAGCCTGGTGGGAGAATGGCTGGCGCCATCTGACCGCCAAGAAGGCGATCGAGGCCCCAGCCGACCTGCAGGGCGTCAAGTTGCGCACCATGCAGAACCCGGTGCACATCGCCGCCTTCCAGAAGCTGGGCGCGGCGCCAATCCCGATGGTCTGGGGCGAGGTGTTCACCAGCCTGGGCCAGGGCATCATCGATGCCCAGGAGAACCCGATCACCATTGTCTACCTGAACTCGCTCTGGGAGGTGCAGAGCCACCTGATCCTCACCGGCCATGTCTATGGGCCGCATGCGGTGCTGTTCTCCAAGCCGATCTTCGAGACCCTGTCCGAGGACGAGCAGAAGATCATCCGCGAGGCCGTGGCCGAATGCACGACGGTCGCGCGCGAGACCTCGGCCAAGCTCGACGCCGAATATCGAGGGCTGATCGCGGAGAAGGGCATGGTGATCGAGGAGGTCGACACCACGCCGTTCCGCGAGATGACCAAGGACATCGCCTCCACCGTGGAAGGTCTCGATCCCGCCATGATCGAGAAGATCCAGGCAGCCGGCGAGAACTGACCGCTTCCTTGGGCCGGCCGGGGAGCGAAAGTCTCCCGGCCGGCCCGTCGCCCGCGTCCGCCGAAAGCAATCTCCGCCGATGATCACCCGCCTCTGGGGCGCGGTCGAGTGGATGACCGAGGCCCTGCTGATCCTCTGCATCGCCGCGATGACCGTCATGTGCTCGGCCCAGGTGGCATGGCGCTACCTGCTCAACGACCCGCTGGTCTGGTCGGAGGAGGCCGCGCGCTACCTGTTCGTATGGGTCACCTACCTGTCGGCCTGGCTGGCCTGGAAGCACCGCGCGCATATCGCCGTGGACCTCGTGCACTATATGGGCAACAAGCGGCTCGAGCG
>NZ_WUJP01000274.1 GCF_009806515.1 Geminicoccus flavidas
GCTGTCGGCCCGCGTGGTCGAGGCCATCGTGCTGGCCTTCTGCCTCTACACCTTCGTCACCAATTTCGGCCTCCTGCGCCTGACGATGCGCCAGTCCTCGGCCACGCTCGGCCTGCCGATGGTGTGGGTCTATGCCGGCTACAGCGTGATGGCGTTCATGATCGCCGGCGATGTCCTGGTCCGCTGGATCACCGGCCGCCGCCCCCCGCCTGACCCGGTCGAAGAGGTCCAGCCGTCATGACCCTGGTGCTGCTGGCGGGCTTCCTCGTCCTCCTGCTGATCAATGTGCCCGTCTCGTTCGCACTGGCGATCGCCTCGTTCCTGGCCGTGACCTATGGCGGCATCCCGCCGACGCTGGTGGCGCAGCGGATGACCGCCGCGATCGATTCCTTCATCCTTCTGGCGGTGCCTTTCTTCCTGCTGGCCGGCCATCTGATGGCGCGCAGCGGGATCGCGCGCGACATTATCGACTTCGCCAATGCTGCGATCGGCTGGGCACGCGGCGGGCTGGCCCATGCCGGCATCGGTGCGGGCACGCTGATGGGCGGGATGACCGGCTCGGCGGTGGCCGAGGCCTCGTCCGCGGGCGGCATCATGATCCCGCCCATGAAGGAGAAGGGCTATGACGGCGCGTTCTGCGCCGCCGTCACCGCCGCTGCCTCGACCATCTCAGTGGTGATCCCGCCCTCCATCCCGATGATCATCTTCTGCGTCGTCACCGGCACCTCGGTCAGTAAGCTGTTCATCGCCGGGCTGATCCCGGGCGTGCTGATCGCGATCCTGCTGATGGTCACCGCCTGGGTCATCTCGGTCCGGCGCGGCTATCCCAAGGGGCCACGGGGTTCAGTGCGGGGCTTCCTGCGGGCGACGCGCGCCAGCGTCTGGGGCCTGATGATGCCGCTCGTGATCATCGGCTCGATCCGCTACGGCATCGCCACGCCGACCGAGGCGTCGGTAGTGGCCGTGCTGTACGGCCTGATCGTCGGCATGTTCGTCTACCGCACCATCCGGCTGGCCGACCTGCCGCGCATCGTGCTGGAAACCTGCGTCACCACCGGCGTGGTCATGCTGATGATCGCGGCGGCCTCGCTCTACGGCCTGATCATCACCCGCGAGCAGATCCCGCAGGGCGCCGCCCAGCTCATCCTGGGCCTGACCAGCGACCCGACCCTGGTGCTGCTCCTGATCTTCTGCGTGTACCTGTTCGCCGGCATGATCCTGGACTTGGGTGCCAGCATCATCATCCTGGTGCCGGTGCTCTGGCCGGTCACCCAGACGCTCGGGATCGACCCGATCCAGTTTGGCGTCGTCACCGTGGTGGGGCTGGCGATCGGCCTGGTGACGCCGCCGGTCGGCGCCAGCCTGTTCGTCACCTGTGGCATCGCCCGCTGCAACCTCGTCCAGGGCAGCACGGCCGTCCTGCCGTTCGTGGTGGCCCTGATCCTGCTGGTGATCGCAATCATCTTCTTCCCGGGCATCGCGACCTGGCTGCCTTCGCGGATGGACTAGGCGCCGCTACCCGGGGTGTTGCCAGCGCCGGCGAGGTCGAGGCATCACCAGTATCCGGGAGAGACTGAGGGACCATCGGACGATGCAGCTCTACTGGGCACCGAAGACGCGCTCCATCCGGATCCTCTGGCTGCTGGAGGAGATCGGCCGGCCATATGAGCGGGTGACACTCGACATCCGCAACGGGCGGCAGACGGATCCGGACTTCCTGCGGCTCAACCCGATGGGCAAGGTGCCGGTCCTGGTCGACGGCCAGGCGGTGGTCTCGGAATCCGGTGCGATCGTGGCCTATCTGGCCGACCGATTCCCCGAGGCCCGGCTGGCGCCACCTTTGGGCGACCCGCGGCGCGGCCAGTACCTGAAATGGCTGTTCTTCTCCGGCAACTGCATCGAGGGCGCCTTTGCCGAGAAGTTCGGCAACCTGAAGCTGCCCGAGGCGGCGGCCGGCTGGGGCAGTTTCGCGCGCGTGGTCGACGTGCTGGAGGGGGCCGTGGCGGACGGACCCTGGCTGCTGGGCGAGACATTCACCGCCGCGGACGTCATGATCGGCGCCGACCTCTATTTCGGCATGGTCGCCTTCCGGATCATCGAGCCCCGCCCGGCGCTGACCGCCTATGTGGAGCGCTGCCAGGCACGTCCTGCCTGGCAGCGCTCCATGGCGATCGACGAAGCCGAATGAGCCTGGCGCTTCAGTCGGTGTGGAACACCTCGTCCATCTGCGCCCACCACTCGCCCTCCTTGCGGGTCGAAAACGGCTCCTGCATCGGGTCGGTGATCTTCCACCAGCGCTGCGTCTCGGGGTCGGCCGCCATCTTCGCCATGTCGGCAGCGAAGTCGCTGCCGTGGTACTCGAAATAGGCGAACAGGATGTTCTCCGGCCGCTTCAGGAAGATCGAGTAGTTCTTGATGTTGCAGGCGGCGATGGTGGCGAGCACCGACGGCCAGACCTCGACATGGATGCGCTCGTATTCCTCGATCGCTTCCGGGCGCAGGCGGATGCACGAGCCGTAGCGTTTCATGGGTAGCCCTCTTAGTCGGCGAAGTAGCCGGGATGCTGGCGGCGCAGCTCGTCCAGCATCCCGATGATGACGTCCAGGTGCTGGATGAGCCGCCGGCGGGCCAGCGGGAGGTCCTTCGCCTCGAACGCCTCCAGGATCGCCCTGTGCTCCGCGGCCACCGCCTTCATCCGGTCGTTCTGCGGGAAGCCCAGGCGGTGCAGCCGGTCCAGATGCGCCTTGGCATGCTGGATCGGCCGCCAGACCCCCTCCGCCCCGGCGGCTCGGGCGAAGCACTGGTGGAACATCACGTCGAGGCGCATGAAGTCCTGCACGTCGCCCTGGCTGCCCAGCGCCTCGTGCTCGGCCAGCACGGCATGAGCCTCTGCCGAGGCAGCCGCGGTCCAGGCGCCCGCCGCCTTCTCCAGGATCGCGACCTCCAGCGCCTTGCGGATGAAGTGGCCGTCTTGGACCTTGCCGAGCTTGATCGGCGCCACATAGGTGCCCTGCTGCGGGAAGACGTCGAGCAGTTCCTCCTCGACCAGCCGGACGATCGCGTTGCGCACCGGCGTGCGCGAGACCCCTGCCTCCCGGCAGACCATGTTCTCGCTGACCAGCGCGCGCGGCGGCAGGCGCAGTTCCAGGATCGCCTCGCGCAGGGCCTGGCAGACCTGATCGGCCACGTTGCGCCGCCGGTCGACCGCCAGGCCGAGCCAGGGCTCGCCGGCTGGACCGGCCGGGCCGGGCCGGATCATCGTGATGCTGGTTACCATCCCTGTTCCGTCTGCGTTCTTGCGCGCTGGACACTTGTATCCTAGCGTCCGTCGCATGCGCCGCAACCCGCCTGGGGTGCGGCGCGATGATTTGGATCAGGGAAGCATCGCCGTGACGAAGACCGCTCACGCATTCCGCCTGCTCGCAGCCGGCCTCCTCCTGAGCGCGGCCGCCACTGCCGCCCATGCCGCCGAGGATACGCTCGTGGCGTTGGTGCCGGCCGGGCCGCACCCCTATTTCGCTGCCTGGGAGCAGGCCGGCCAGGACGCCGCCAAAGACTTCGGGCTGGAGGGCGGCGACTACCGTGTTCCGCCCAAGTGGGAACTGTCCCAGCAGAACCAGTTGCTGGAGAGCCTGGTCACGCAAGGCTATAACGGCTTCCTGGTGTTCCCCGGCGATCCGGTCGGCGGCAACGGCGTGGTCAGCGAGCTGGTCGAGCAGGGCGCGCCCGTGATCGCTGGCGGCGGTTGCCTGAAGGAGCCGTCGGACGCCGCGTTCTGCCTTGGCACCGACACCGGCAACTCCGCCTATATCGGCACCCAGGAGCTGATCAAGCGGATGGGGGGCAAGGGCAAGATCGCCCACTTCGCCGGCTTCCTCGTCGATCCGAACACGCAGCTGCGCATCGACGCGGTGAACAAGGCGGCGGCCGAGACCAATGGTGCCGTGGAGGTGGTCCAGGTGATCGCCGACATCGATGCGCCGGAGCCGGCCGAGGAGAAGATCAACGCCTACCTGGCGGCGCACGGCAACGAGGTCGACGGCATCGTCACGACCGCCTGGATCCCGGCGGTCGTGTCCGCCAATGCCCTGCGCAAGATGGGCGACAAGCGGATCAAGATGGTCGGCATCGACCATGACGAGGTCGTGCTGCAGGCCATCAAGGACGGGTTCGTCGACGGCACCATGCTGCAGAACCCCTACGGCCAGGGCTATATCGGCACCTTCGCACTCGATCGGCTGCGCAGCGGCTGCACGGTCAAGGAGGACGCGCCGTTTGCCTCGACGGCGCTGACCGACCGGTTCATCGACAGCGGCACCACCTTCGTGGATGCCTCGGGAGTCGACAACTATGTCGGCGCCATGCAGGCGATCACCAAGGAGATCATGGCCGACTTCGAGACCAAGTATCTCACCTGCGAGTGATCCCCTCACCCCGGCAGCCTCGTCCCGGCAGCTGGGGTGATTCCTTCTGACAACTTCCGGCCAGGACCTCGATGCAACCGGCAAGCTCGCTTCCCTTGGGCCAGCCCCGATCGGCCGGCAGCCCGTCCTTCGTGCGGGCGGGCTTTCTCGGCGGCAACGAGTTCGGCCTGATCGTGCTGATCGTGGTGTTCGCCACGCTGTTCACGCTGGCGACCAAGGGCTTCGCCTCACCCTTCAACCTGTTCACGCTCGGTCGGACCATGGGGATCGACATCCTCATCGGCTTCTCGATGATGGTGGTGATCGTGTCCGGCGGGCTGAACCTGGCGGTGGGCGCCATCGGGGTCTGCGCGGTGATGGCGGCGGGCTACGCCATGGAAACGTTCGGCCTGCCCTGGCCGCTGGGCCTGGCGGTCTGCCTGCTGGTGGGGGCAGCGCTCGGTGCGGTGAACGGCGAGGCGATCGTGCGCTCAGGCGTACACAGCTTCATCATTACGCTCGCCACCATGAG
>NZ_WUJP01000212.1 GCF_009806515.1 Geminicoccus flavidas
GGGTGATCGCCGAGGGGGTGGAGACCGAGCGGCAGCTCCAGTTCCTGCGCGAGCTCGGCTGCGACGAGGTGCAGGGCTATGTCCTGGCCCGGCCGATGCCCGAAGCAGCGCTGCGCGAGCTGGTCACCCGCCATTGAGGTCTGCCCGCAACGGCGCCGTCCGGGCCTGGGCGCTGCCGCGCCTTGAGCCCTTTACGCGCCAGATGCCACCACCTACGCAGCCCCAGGCGGTCCGATGCGCGGGGGCGAGATGGCGACGCTGGTGGTGGACGTCGGCGGCAACAACGTGAAGTTGCGCTGCGAGGGCTACGACGAGCGCCGCAAGGCCCCGACCGGGCCAGACTACCGCCCGGGGCAGCTCGTGGCCGATGTGCAGCGCTTGGCCACGGGCTGGAACTACACGCGGATCTCGATCGGCTGCCCGGGCCCGGTGGCGGGGAACCGGGTGGTCCGGGAGCTGGTCAATCTCGGGCCGGGCTGGAGGGAGTTCGACTTTGAAAAGGCCTTCGGCGTGCCGGTGCGCCTGGTCAACGACGCGGTGATGCAGGCGATCGGCTCCTATGAAGGCGGCAAGATGCTGTTCCTGGGGCTCGGCACCGGGCTCGGCAACACCATGATCGTAGACGGGACGATCATCCCGATGGAGCTGGGGCACCTGCCCTATCGCAAGGACCGCACCTACGAGGATTATGTCGGCAATCGCGGCCTGGAGAGCCGCGGGCGGGCCCGCTGGGAAGCCCATGTCCACAAGGTGGTGCGGCTGTTCCAGGAGGCCCTCTTGATCGACGACGTGGTGCTGGGCGGCGGCAATGCCCGCAAGCTCAAGGAACTGCCCCCGGGCTGCCGGATCGGCGACAACGAGAACGCGTTCATCGGCGGGTTCCGCCTCTGGGACGACCAGGCGTGAGGCGCTGCCTGGTGGCAGCCTGCCTGCTCGTCACCGCCTGCGCCGGAGCGCCGGGCACCTCTGTGGAACGGCAGGAGGGTCTGCTCAAGGACAGCGCCACCGAGCCGAGTCGCCGCGCGGCGCGGACCCTGGAGCGGCTGAAGCGCGACCCCCAGGCCCTGCTGGATGCCTGCCTGGCGCGCTACCAGGGGGCGACGCCGGGGGGGCCCGAGTGGCGGCTGGCGGAGCGT
>NZ_WUJP01000275.1 GCF_009806515.1 Geminicoccus flavidas
CGCGCTCGTGCTGGGCTGGCTCTACCGGTTCACCTCGCTGGGCCGCCGGATGCTGGCGGCCGGTGCGAGCCCCAAGGCCGCGGAAGTGTCCGGCATCCGGGTCGACCGCACGATCGTCGGCTGCCACATCCTTTCGGGCGTCCTGGCCGCACTCGCGGGCGCCATGCTCACCGCGCGCCACGGCGCCGCCATCCCATCCATGGCCGGGCATCTGGGCCAGGACTGGCTCCTGCCGGCCTTCCTGGCCCCGGTGCTGGGCGGCACGCTCTTGACCGGCGGCAAGGTCTCGGTGCTCGGCACACTGCTGGGTGCCATGCTGGTCAGCATGCTGACTAACGGCCTGCTCCTGCTCCGGGTCGGCGAGTTCTGGGTCCAGGCATTCCTGGGCCTGCTGCTGCTCACCGCCGTGCTTCTCGACCTCGGGCGGCGCCGCCTGCTCGCCCGCCACCGGATCGCCGTCTGATGCAGAGCATGCTGGGCAAGGCCGCCAACACCGACTGGTTCGGGCCGCTCGTGGTCGTGATCGCCGCCGTCGTGGTGATCGGCGCGATCGAGCCGAGCTTCCTGTCCGCCTTCAACATCCAGGTCCTCCTGTCCGCGATCGCGGTGAACCTGGTGATCGCGCTGGCGCAGATGATCATCATCGCGATCGGCCAGATGAACCTGTCGGTGGGTGCCATCGGCGGCCTGGTCGCCATAGCCTTTGCCGGCATGATGGAGGTCTGGGGCATTCCCGCCCCGCTGGCCCTTGTCCTGGCGCTCGCGATCGGCCTGGCCGGGGGCCTCGCCAACGGCTTCATCGTGGCGAAGACCGGCATCAGCGCCTTCATCATCACGCTGGCCAGCCTCAGCTTCTTCAAGGGCCTGAACCTCGGCATCACCGAGGCGCAGCCCTTCTACGGCGTGCCGGACGCGGTCAAGGCGTTCGGCAACACCAACATGCTGGGCCCGATCCCCTGGCTGGTGCTGCCGGCCGCCATCGCCGGCCTCGGCATCTGGTACCTGCTGGCGAAGCTCAGGATCGGCCGGCAGATCCTGGCGGTCGGCGGCAATCCCCATGCCGCTGAACTGTCCGGCATCTCGATCTTCCAGACCACCGTCTGGGCGCACGGCCTGTCTGGCCTGCTGGCAGCACTGGGCGGCGTGATGGTCGTCGCACGATTGCAGATCGGCCAGCCCTCCATCGGCGACGACTGGCTGATCCTGTCGTTTGCCGCCCCGGTGATCGGCGGTGCCGTGCTGGCCGGCGGCCATGTCTCGGTCGCGGGCACCGCGCTGGGCGTGGTGGTGGTCGCGATCATCACCCAGTCGCTGGTGCTGTTCCACATCGACCCGTTCGTAGTCCAGGTGGTGCTGGGTGCTTTGATCCTGTGGGCGGTCGGCATCAACCGCTGGCGCGAGGTCCGGGTCGAGCGCCGGCTGCGGGGTGCGTCATGAGCGAGGTGGTCCTCCAGGCCCGGGCGATCGGCAAGTCCTTCCCGGGTGTGCGCGCCCTGGACAAGGTCGACCTGACCCTCGCCAAGGGCTCGATCCATGCCCTGCTCGGCGAGAACGGGGCCGGCAAGTCGACGCTGATCAAGCTGCTGACCGGCGTGCACCGGCTGGAAGAGGGCGAGCTGCTCCTGGACGGCAAGCCGGTGCAGTTTGACGACCCGCATGCCGCGATCGCTGCCGGCATCGGCGTGGTCCACCAGGAGCGCAACCTGATCCCGCGCTTCTCGGTGGCCGAGAACATCATGCTGGAGCGGCTGGGCCCGTCCGTGCTCTCACGCGTCGACCAAGCGACGCTGCGGGCCGAGGCGAAGCGCTGGCTAGACATGCTGGAGCTGGATGTCGATCCGGCGACGCCGGTGATGCGCCTCTCGGCCGCCAAGATGCAGCTCGTCGAGATCGCCAAGGCCCTGTCCTTGCGCTCGCGCGTCCTGCTGATGGACGAGCCCACTGCCTCGCTCACCCCGCACGAGACCGAGCACCTGTTCACCCTGCTTCAGCGCCTCAAGCGCGACGGCGTGACGATCGTGTTCGTCAGCCACAAGCTGGAGGAGGTGCTGCAGATCTGCGACTCGGTCACCGTGCTCCGCGACGGGCGCAATGCCTGCCAGAGCCAGCCGATGACGGGCATGGGCCGCCAGGACCTGGTGCGCCTCATGATCGGCCGCGCCGAGCAGATCCCCGCCTGGGAAACGCGCGATCGGACGACCGAACCGGTGGCGCTGCAACTCGACAAGGTGTCGACCTCGCTCGGCCACCAGGACATCGACCTGACCCTGCACCGGGGCGAGATCCTGGGCCTGTACGGGCTGGTGGGTGCCGGGCGCAGCGAGCTCGCGAAATGCCTGATCGGCCTGTTCCCGCTTACCGGCGGCAAGGTCACGATCGACGGCCAGCCGGCTGCCATCGGCAGCGTGGCCGAGGCCCTGAACCGCTTCGGCCTGGGCTACGTCAGCGAGGATCGCAAGCAGGAGGGCCTGGTGCTGGCGCATTCGGTGCTGGACAATGCCGGCATCACGGTCTGGTCCAAGTTGGCCGGCTTCCTGGGCTTTCTGAAGAACGGGCAGATCCGCGAGCGGGTCCTGCCGGCGATCGAGCGGCTGGAGGTGAAGACCCCGTCGCTGGCCCAGCAGGTCGGACTCCTGTCCGGTGGTAACCAGCAGAAGGTCTCGGTCGCCAAGTGGCTGGCCGCCGGGGTGCGCATCCTGATCATCGACGAGCCCTCGGTCGGCATCGACATCAAGACCAAGGCCTATCTGCACGAGCTGATCCGCTCGCTGGCCGATGGCGGTACCAGCATCCTGCTGATCACCTCTGACATGCCGGAGATGATCACGCTCGCCGACCGGATCGCGGTGATGGACGGCTACCGGCTGACCGGCACGCTGGCGAACGACCGAGACTATCGGCGGATGTCGCAGGGGATCATGGACCTGATCCATGGCGAGGAGCAGGACGCCGCCTGAGCAGGCGTCCCCTGGGCGGAACCCTGCCTTCCGAATGTCCGTTCCATCCCTGTCCAAACGGGCAGGAGGAAGCAGGCATGTCGGATCATACCTATCGCGTCATCGAGGTCGTCGGGTCCTCGACCAGCAGCATCGAGGACGCGATCAAGGGTGCGGTCGCGGATGCGGCGAAGACGCTGCGGCACATCCGCTGGTTCGAGGTCGTCGAGACCCGCGGCCATGTCGAGAACGACCAGGTCCAGCATTTCCAGGTCACCCTGAAGCTGGGCTTCACGCTGGACGACCGCGGCTGAGCGGCCAATGCCGCTCCAGGATCTGCCGATACGCACGCGTAACTGGCAGGCTGTCGGGCGAGGCACTTGCGACGGAGGTGGCCTGGCGTGGGCCAAGCCTGCCGCCGCGATGCCGGGATGCGTGTCACCGCGCCGCCAGATCCACCGAGAGACCGTGCCATCCCTGCATTGGCAGGCGGCTCAGGCGGACCTACCTCGACCATGATCAGGCGGAACGGCAGCCATTCTACCCGTCTGCACGCATGTTCCACGGTTCCGTCGAGAGATTCTCGCGCCTCAGAGCATCCCGCAGCCGGCCGGTGGGCAAGCCCGGAGCTTCGCACTTGGCTGCCATGGTGCTGCCGCCTCACACAGTGCTCCATGCAAAGCAGCCTGCCGGGACACCTGAACCACTGACCAGCAGGGCTCCATGCCGGTAGAGGCTCCATCGCCGCTCGGGCGGCACATCCACGACAATCACGCTCATCATCGGATCAGACCAGACGAGGCGCGCATCCAGGGATGAAAGGGCAGCAAAGATCTGCTCGGGACCGTAGTCAGGCCGGAACACGACGGCGGTGAAAGGCTGGTCAGGAGGAGGGCGCAGCGCCCAGGCTCCCGCTCCAGCGGTCGCAAAGGTCAGCAGCAGCATCACCAAGGCCGAGTGCTGCAACCTTGCCGGGCCTGCGCCATCGCCACGGGCAAGAGCCCATCCGGCCATCAGGGGCACCAGACCGAAGGCGACAAACCAGATCAGGTCCCACAGCAGCCGATACTCGCTGTCGAGCTTGATCCGATGGATCCCCAGCAGCCAGTGCGAAAGCACCGCATCCGCGACATGCCACAGGCCGAAGCCCACGAGCAGTGCGCTAAAGAGGGGGCGGCCCTGTCCACCCTCCACGCTCCGGTGCGCGCGCCACAAGCCCCACAGACCGATGATGGCGATGACATACATCAGAGCATGGAAGTAGCCGTCCCACAGCACCTGCGCTCGCAGATCGGTCAAGCCAGGGACGAGGCTCAGGAGGTGATGCCACTGGAGGATCTGGTGCAGGAGGATGCCGTCGAAAAAGCCGCCGAGCGAGAACCCCAGTACTGCGCCGTATCGGGTCCAGGGCGATGACCACATGGGCTGTGCTCCTTTCCACTGGAGCGAACGGCACAGGAGGTTAGATGTTCCGGTCTGATCGCCTCTGGCATAAACCAGGAACTGTCCACCAGAAGGGCCACGCCGAGCAGGCTCAGCACGGACCGCTGCGCCGCCAGCGAGGCAAGGCAGCGGCCGGCATGCCGCGCCTCCTTGGCCGCGGTCGCGACTGCCATCTCGGGCGGGCCGCCGGCCGGGTCCTGACACAGGCCCGCCAGCAGCCCATCAACCATGTCTTTAGGCAAGTCCGCGGTCCCGATAGGACAGCATCAAGAGAACTGCCACGAGGAATCAACAATATCAGGAAGCGGTCAATGTTCCCGCGCAGGCTTGATCGGCGTTTTCCATCGCCCTGTTCAATCGCCTGCTCAGGTAGTCGAGCACGGCCGTCTCATACGGCTCCAGGCTGACGAATTCCTCGAGGTTAGCCATTGCCTGCTCGATCTTGAGCACTTGGAAGAGCTCGCCGGCCAGATAGTCCTCGACCAGCCCCGGGTGGATGTAGCTCTTGCGGCAGATGGTGGGCGTGTGGCCCAAGCGGCGCGCCACCCGCTCGATCGCCTGCTTGAGGTTGCGCTTGGCGGCGGACTGGGTCTCGAACGCTTCCGAGGTGCTGAGCGCGAAGGCGCACAGCACGGTGGCCGCCCAGGTACGAAAGTCCTTGGCCGTGAAATTGCTGCCGGAGATTTCGCGCAGATACGCATTCACGTCGGCCGAATCGACCGGCTGCCGGCTGCCGTCCTCATCGAGGTACTGGAACAGCTGCTGGCCAGGCAGATCCTGCAGCCGGCCGACCAAGCGCGCCAGCCGGCGGTCGCGCAGGGTGATCTGATGCTCCTTGCCGCTCTTGCCCTTGAAGCGGAAGCGCAGCGTGGTCCCGTTGATCTTGAGGTGGCGGTCCTTCAGCGTGGTCAGGCCGTAGCTCTTGTTGGTCTTGGCATACTCCTCGTTGCCGACCCGGACATGGGTGACCTCGAGGAGTTGGACGATCACCGCCAGGACCCGCCGCTTGTGCAGCCCCGGCCTGGCGAGGTCGGCCTGCACGGCGCTGCGGATGATCGGTAGGGTCCGACCGAACTCCAGCATCCGCTCGAACTTGGTGGCATCCTGCGCCGCCCGCCATTCGGGATGGTAGCGGTACTGCATCCGCCCGCGGTCGTCGCGCCCCACCGCCAGCAGGTGCGCGTCGCGGAAAGGCGCGATCCACACCTCGGTCCAGGCCGGCGGGATCGCCAGCGAGCGGATCCAGGCGAGCGTGTCCTTGTCCCTGATCGTACGCCCCTCGGGATCGCGGTAGGCGAACCCCTTGCCGGAGCGACGGCGGCTGATGCCGGGCATGTCGTGGTTGACGTAGCGCAGGAACGTTCCTGGCGGCATCGTCACAGGGGCAGCATTCGCCATGAGGCTCCGTTACAGCACGAGGATGGCGTGGCCAGCGCCGGTGCGGCCGGTCACGGCGACGGATATGTCACGTCCCCTGCCCCGGATTTCCACGTCGAGCTTGGCTCCACCCAGGTCCAGGCCACGGATCGTGATGCTCTGGAAATGGGACGGCAGGTAGGGTTCGACAAAACGTACCCGCTGCGCGTCGGGGTCAAACGACATGCCGAGGCAGGCGCGCAGGAAAGCCAGCGGAGCTGCTGCCGCCCAGGCCTGTGGGGCGCAGGCGACCGGATAGAGAGTGGGACCGCGCCGTTCCCGGCGCCGGAAACCGCAAAACAGCTCCGGGAGGCGGTTCAGCTCCATCCAGCAGGCTGCTCCGAACATCGCGTCGACGATCCGCACCACCTCCGACTTCAGGCCGTAATGGGCAAAGCCCAGGGCGATGATCGCGTTGTCGTGCGGCCAGACCGATCCATTATGGTAGGACATCGGATTGAAGCGCGCCTCGCCCTGCGCAATCGTCCGCACGCCCCAGCCCGAGAACGAGGCGTTGTCGAGCAGCACCCGCGCCACTGAACGCGCACGATCGGCCAAGGCGATGCCACCGAACAGGACATGACCGGCATTGGAGCTGATCACCTCGCAACGCCGCTTGTCGCCATCCAGCGCCAGTGCATAGGTGCCGAGCCTCTCGCACCAGAACGCGTTCTCGAAGCGGACGCGCAGCCTTTCCGCCTCGTTGCGCAGGCGCTGCGCGATGTCCGGCTCGGCCAGTACGGCCGCGACCTTGGCCATCGCCAGCTTGGCGGCGAAGACATAGGCCTGGACCTCGACCAGCGCGATCGGACCCTTTGCAAGCCGGCCATCGGCATGGAAGATCGAATCGTGCGAGTCCTTCCAGCCTTGATTGTCCAGGCCGGTCTCGGTGGCACGCTGGTACTCGACGAACCCGTCGCCATCGGGATCGCCCGGGCCATCAATCCAGGCCAGCGCTGCCTGGAAGTTCGGCCATAGCCGGCGCATCGTGTCGATGTCGCCGGTCCGCTCGAAATAGAGCCCGGCCAGCATCAGGAAGAGCGGGGTCGAGTCGACGCTGCCGTAGTAGAGGCGGAACGGTACCTCGCCCAGCGCCGCCATCTCGCCGCCGCGCATCTCGTGGAGGATCTTGCCTGGCTCGGCGTCGGCCTTCGGGTCATGGCTGGTCGCCTGCAACGCAGCGAGGCGGCAGAGCACGCCCTTGCCGATCATCGGATCCGCCCAGAGCGCCTCGATGGCGGTGAGGATGCCGTCGCGCCCGAAGGTGGTCGAGTACCAGGGAATGCCGGCATAGGGGTAGGGTCCCTGCGGCGTATCGGTGGAAAGCATGCACAGGTCGGCCAGCGAGCGGTCGAACACTTGGTTGATCCGCTCGTTGGCGATTTGGATCTTGGATGCGCGCTGCCGCGTCCGCTGGGCGACGCGCCGCGCCCGCTTGATGTTGCCGAGGAAGGCGAGTTCGTCGGCCGCCGGCTGCTGATTGCAGCCGATGGTGATGAAGCGCGAGCAGCGCCCCCGGGGCTCCAGGGTGATGTCGAACCGGATCATCCGCCGGTCGAGCGCGGACGGAGCCGGACGGAACTGCAGACGGGTGTGGCGCTCGACCTTATCCAGCCCGAGATAGGCCAGCGTGACCCCGTTCGGTTCGACCGAAGGATCTCGCCGTATGCCCCGGACGGGGCGATGCAGGCCCCGCACCTCGAACAGGTCGGCGAAGTCCGCATCGAACCGGTAGGTCAAGGTGAAGCGGACCGGCTCCAGCCCATGGTTGTGGATCGAGCAGCGCTCGTGCAGCGCACCCTCCCACAGGAAGAAGAAGCGGCTGAAATAGACCGTGTCCTTGGCCAGGTAGAGCCTGCCGTCCCGGATCATGTCCGGGTTGGTCAGCTCGATCACCAGCCCGGCATTGTCCTCGGTGATCTCCGAGCCCAGCACCAGCGGTGCTGCCCCGTCGATCTCGAAGGACAGGCGGGAAAGGTGCCGGGTGCCGTCGTGGAACACCCCGTCCGGGCCACCTGCGGAGATGCCGATCTCGCCGTGCGAATCAATCACTGCGAAGGTGTCGCCCTGCTTGAGGGTGTGGCGGGGCCGGGAGCTGGGGCCGATGGCCGCGATGTAGAAGGGCGTCTGACCTGCGGCTGACGTTGGATCGACGGGCAGCATGGCTGCGTCCCTCAGCTCAGGGCCTGCATCCTGGTCTTGGCAGGCCTGGCCATCGCGATGAGGCTGTCGTCAGGCCGCTCCTGCACCTTGCAGACCAGCGGCCTCTCGGTCGCGGCGCGGAACAGGTCCAGGTACTGGGACGCCATCCGCTCGGCGGAGAACCGCCGGACGAAGGTGTGGCGCACCTCTCTGCGGTCCAGCTGCAGCACCCGCGGAAGCTGGGCCACCGCCTCGTCTATGGAGTCGACGATCACCCCGTTCACCCCGGTCCGGATGATCTCCGGAACGGAGCCGCACCTGAACGCCAGCACCGGCGTGCCGCACGCCATGGCTTCCGTCAGAACGAGCCCGAACGGCTCCGGCCAGTCGACGGGGAACAGGAGTGCCCGGGCGTCGCCGAGGAAGCGGGTCTTCTGGCGCTCGTCGATCTCGCCGATGAAGGTAACGTTCGGCCGGTCGAGCATGGGCTGGACCACCTCGCGGAAGTAGCGCTCGTCGGCAGCATCGACCTTTGCCGCGATCTTGAGCGGCATGTTCACCCGTGTCGCGATCTCGATCGCGCGGTCCAGACCCTTTTCCGGCGAGACCCGCCCAAGGAAGGCCAGGTAGTCGCCTCCAGGCTCAAGGGTGGGCTGGTGCAGGTCCAGCGGCAGGCCATGATGGATGGTGGCGACGAAGTTCGCATCCGGCACCGGCAGGCGCTGATGGTCGGAAATGGAGATCAGCGGATACTCGGGGAACCGGCGATAGAAGCTGCGCAGGGCCGGCAGGTCCTGGCGGCCATGCAGCGTGGTGAAGACACGCGATGCATGCTTGCGGAACAGAGGGAAGTGGAAGCCGTCGATGTGGAAGTGCAGGACATCGAACTCGTCCACACGCCTGGCGACCTCGTCCATCATCACGAGGTAGGACAGGACCTGGTCATCATGGGTACCACCCAGGCGCAGGGCGCGCTCAACGCACGGCACCAGTTCCGCCTTGGTGAGCGAATCACCGGAAGCGAAGAGGGTCACCTCGTGGCCCATGTCGACGAGCTGGTCGGTCAGCCAGGACACGACCCGCTCGGTGCCGCCGTACAGACGAGGTGGAACGCTTTCAATCAGGGGGGCAATCTGCGCGATCTTCATGCTTCAGCCTTGCGACAGCAGCCTGCGTCAGAACCTCTGGTCAGAGATGAAGTTCCTACAGCCTGCCCGGAGGCGTCGGCGCGGGCCCGTGAGCCAGCAAGGCTTCGGCCGGAGCGTCCCCTGCCTCTGCGCCAGTGGCGTTCCGGCGAGGCGGCGGGCATGCTGCGGAAAAGCGAGCATGATCTAGGGAGCGTATTCACATGCATCAAGTGCGCCAAAATGGCGCCGGTCGCGACGGCTTGCGCAGCGTGGAGGGCGCCTGATGGCGGCGGCACGCGGCCCGGTCATCTGCCTTGGGGCAGCCGTCGTGGATCTCGTCTTCCAGCTCGACGTCATCCCGCGGGAGCCCAACAAGATCCTCGCGAAGAGCCGGACGCGCCGCAATGGCGGCCCGGCCGGGACCGGCGCGGTCGCCTGCAGCCGGCTCGGGATCCGAGCGGCCTTCTGGGGCAATGTCGGCAATGACGCGGATGGGATCCAGACCCGCGAGGCACTGGCCCGGCATGGAGTCGATATCAGCGGCCTCGCCATGGTGGAGGACGCGCAGACCGTTCTCGCGGTCGTGATGGTCGACCGCCTGGGCGAGCGCCTGATCGTGGCCCATGGCGCCGACCTGTTCGAGCGCCCGGCCGGCAAGCTGCCGCTCGACCGGCTCCAGGGCGCTGGCGCCGTGCTGGCCGATTCCGCCTGGATCGAGGGCTCCCTCGCGATCCTGGAGGCGGCCCGGGGCCTGGGCGTGCCGAGCGTGTTCGACGGCGAGGACAGTCGCGGCGGCGACCGGCTGCTGCAGCTCTCCCAACTCGCCACCTACCCGATCCTGTCCGAGGGTGCGTTCGCCAAGCTGGCCGGTGGCGCCGCGCCGGACCGGACCAGCCTGGAGGGCCTGAGCACCCGGATCGGGCGCGACCTCGGCGTGACCCTGGGCGAGAAGGGCTCGGTCTGGTGGATCGGCGGGGAGTTCCTCTACGTGCCGGCCATCCAGGTGACCTGCCGCGACACTACCGGAGCCGGCGATGTCTTCCATGGCGCGTTCGCCGGCGGCTTGACGGAAGGCATGCCGATCGAGCGGGCGATCCGCTTCGCCACGGCGGCAGCCGGGCTCAAGTGTCAGGCCGGCAACGGCTGGGACGGGATGCCGGACCGCCAGGCGGTCGAGCAGGCCATGCGCCTGATCGGCTGACCGGTCCCTGGAACGGCGAAGGGCCGCCCGGTTGCCGGGCGGCCCTCCTGGTTCCGCTGGATGCAGTCCCTTGGCGGGATCACATTTTCAGGACCGCCTCGGTGATCTCCATGTCGGCGGACAGGTCGCGGATCGGGCGGATGCCGGCCGTCTCCAGCTCGCCGTGATAGGCCTTCACCGCCTCGGCCGGGGTGGTCTCGCCATCCACGACCGCCTTCATCAGCTTCACGATCGCCAGCGGGTGCTCGGCCAGGTTGATCTTGCGACCGAACAGGACCAGCCGGGCGCCGTACTTCTGCGAGGCAGCCAAGAGCTCTAACGTGTCACGGGTGGTGCCGGCACCGCCGCCCAGGATGCCCACGATCAGGCGCGGGTCGTACTCGGCCAGCTCGGTCAGCGCCCGGGGGCCGTTGAACGGCATCTTCAGGAACTGCGGCTGCGAGATCCTCGGCACGCCGGCGATGGCATGCAGGATGCTGTCGTTGACGAAGTCGCCGATCTCTTCGATCGAGTTGTTCTCGAAGCCGACGTTCGGGTTGAACACCTCGAGGAAGTGCTTGAAGCCCCACTCCTCGGCCTCGGCGCGGAAGTCGCGGTAGTGGTTCAGCGCCTCGCGGTCCTGCTCGGCGTCGCCCACGAAGGTGACCGAATAGAGGCCGAGATCGGTGAGCGTCGGCGGCGTGCCTGGCTCGGCGTCGAGCCGGCCATACATGGCATGCGGGATCTCGGCGGTGCGGAACGGCAGCGACGCGGTCTTGCGGTACTGGCTGTTGCGCGGGCCCTTGATCTCGGTCGTGTCGTTGGCGCGGATCGCGGTGCCAACCCGGCTGCCCTCGAACAGGCCCTCTTCCTTCAGGATCTCGAGCGTGGAGACCGAGACCAGCATCAGGTCGACGATGTCCTGGCGGACGATGTCGCGGATCTGCTGGAGATGGGCCTCGCGGGTCTTCCACTTGCCGGTGGGCTTGCCGTCGGCGCCGCGCACCGGGCCCGGCATCGGGATGCCGCCGCCCATGTCGCCGTCCTTCGCGTCGCAGATCGCGAAGTCCTTCACGGTCGAATCCTTGCGGATCCGCTCCAGCTTCTCCTCTAGCCTGTTGCTAGCCACGATGATCTCCAAGCTGTCGTTGATCGTGCGGTGGGGTCGTGCGATGGCACGGGCATGCTGCCCAGCCTGCGTCCCTGTTGTCCGGTGAGCACCGAAGGCATTCGCGCACGCCGACCCCGGACGCGCATCCGCCTGCCTGCTCCGCCGGCACTCCTGCCACATGTTCGATGACAGCGCGAGTACAGCTTCGGGGTTTTGCCGCAACTTCCGGCAAAAAGCCGCACGTAGGGGCGCGCGCCAGCGCGCCGGATCACCGGCCTAGCTCGCCAGCGCTTCCTTCGGTGCGGTCGTCGCCAGGCGGATCGCGGTGAAGATCATGGCTGCGGCTACCAAGTGCTGCGGCCCGATCGCCTCGCCCAGGAACAGCCAGGCCAGCAGGGCCGCCAGGATCGGGGTGAGGTTGGCCAGCACCACCGCGACCTGCGCGCCGGCGGCCGCCACACCCCGGTCCCAGCACAGATAGGCCAGGATCGAGGGGAAGATCGCGACATAGACGAGGCTCACCGCCACCTGGCCGTCCAGCCGCATCACCGGCTGGAACACGAGCCATTCCACCAGGAAGGCCGGCACGAGCAGGACGGCACCGATGCCGATCTGCACGAGCAGCAAGGGTGCCATGGGCATGGGCGGGCGGGCGCGCTTGAGCACCAGCGTGTAGGCGGCCCAGACCAGGGTGGCCACGATCATCACCAGGTCACCCTGGGCGAACTGGAGATGGGCCAGGTTGGCGAGGCTGCCGCCCGTGCCGACCGCCAGCACGCCGCCGATCGACAGGAGCGTGGCCAGCACCGCACGCCAGTCGGGCAGGCGTCTGGCCAGTGCCGCCTCCGCCAGAAGCACGAAGCTGGGTGCGGTTGCCCCGATCAGCAGGACGTTGACCGGCTGCGAGGTGATCAGTGCGGTGTAGAGCAGGGAGTTGTAGAGCCCCACCCCCAGGAGGGACAGAGCGAGCATGGCCCGCCAGTGCCGGCGCAGCACGCTCCCCTGGCCCCGCAGGGCGCCGATCGCGAAGGGCAGAAGGATCAGGAACGCCAGCGACCAGCGGCCGAACGACAGGGCGATTGGCGGGAAATGCCCAGCCAACGCCCGGCCGACGACCGTGTTGATCGCCCAGAACAGTGGCGGGAACAGGAGCAGCCAGCCGTCACGGGGAAAGGCGCCATTCATGGTGGCTGCCGGTAGCGCGGCGGAGCGTCCCCGGCAACCGGTCTCAGGTGCTCGCCAAGGACACTCCGGCCGCATAACCTTTCCTGGTGGACGAGCGGACGGGCACGGCGTTGCTGCGCCGCCAAAAGGGGATGATGGAGTGGCGGCAACGGATGGTGCTGCGGGGGATGGTGCGACGGGGCATGGCGCCGCGGTGACGCGGGACGGGCAGCGGGTCGCGGCCGACGAGGTCAGGACCACGACTTGCTACATGTGCGCTTGCCGCTGCGGCATCCGGGTGCATCTGCAGGATGGCGAGTTGCGCTTCATCGACGGCAACCCCGACCATCCGGTCAATCGCGGCGTGCTGTGCGCCAAGGGCTCGGCCGGCATCATGCAGCAGCACTCGCCGGCCAAGCTCCGGCAGCCGCTCCTGCGCAGCGGCCCGCGCGGCAGCGGCCAGTTCCGGCCGATCGGCTGGGACGAGGCGCTGGAGATCGCGACCGGCTGGCTGTCGCGCGTGCGTTACGACGATCCGAGGAAGCTCGCCTTCTTCACTGGCCGCGATCAGTCCCAGGCACTCACCGGTCTCTTCGCGAAGGAATTCGGCACGCCCAACTTCGCGGCACATGGCGGGTTCTGCTCGGTGAACATGGCGACCGCCGGCATGTACACCCATGGCGGCTCGTTCTGGGAGTTCGGCGAGCCCGACTACGAGCGCGCCCGCTATTTCCTGATGTTTGGCGTGGCCGAGGACCATGACAGCAACCCGATCAAGCTGGGCCTGGCCCGGCTGAAGGAGCGGGGCGCCAAGTTCGTCTCGGTCAACCCGGTGCGCACCGGCTACTCGGCGATCGCCGACGAATGGGTGCCGGTGACGCCCGGCACGGACGGCCTGTTCGTGATGGCCCTGATCCACGAACTGCTCCGTGCAGGCAAGGTCGACATCCCCTATCTGCAGCGCTTCACCAATGCTGGCTGGCTGGTGGTGGAGGCAGCAGGCGCGGACGGTGACGGCCTGTTCGCCCGGGACGAGCAGAGCCGCCCGCTCTGCATGGACCTCGCGACCCGCACGCTGCAGCCGGCGGAAGCGGCGGACGTCGACCCGATGCTGGCAGGCCTGGTGGAGCTGCCGGACGGCCGCCAGGCACGGCCGGTGTTCGAGCTGATGGCACGTCGCTACGGCCAGCCGGACTTTGCGCCAGAGAAAGTGGCGGAACGCTGCGGGATTTCGGCCGCCACCATCCGGCGGATCGCCGCGGAACTGGCCGATACGGCGTTCGGGCAGCCGGTGGTGGTCGAGACGCCCTGGACCGACGTGTGGGGCCAGCGCCACCAGCGGTTCGTCGGCCGGCCGGTGGCGATGCATGCGATGCGCGGGATCAGCGCGCACAGCAACGGCTTCCACACCTGCCGCTCGCTCCATCTCCTGCAGGCCCTGCTGGGTGCGCTTGACACGCCCGGCAGCCACCGCTTCGAGACGCCCTACCCGAAGACCATCCCGCCCGGCCCCAAGCCCGCGGGCAAGCCGGAGCACATCCACCCGGGCCGCCCGCTGCCGGGCATGCCGCTGGGCTACCCGCTGGGCCCGGAGGACCTGCTGGTCGACGATGCCGGCGAGCCGGTGCGGATCGACAAGGCCTATTCTTGGGAGGCGCCGCTCTCCGCCCACGGGCTGATGCAGCTCGTGATCGGCAATGCCCGCCGCGGCGACCCGTACCGGATCGACACGCTGTTCATGTACATGGCGAACATGGCCTGGAACTCGGCCATGAACACCAAGGAAACGATCGACTGGCTGACCGAGATCGATCCGGCGAGCGGCGAATATGTCATCCCGCGGATCATCTACTCGGATGCCTTCTATTCCGAGACGGTCGCCTATGCCGACCTGATCCTGCCGGACACGACCTATCTGGAGCGGCACGATTGCATCTCGCTCCTGGACCGGCCGATCGGTTCGGCCGACGCCATCCAGGATTCGATCCGCCAGCCAGTGCTCGCCCCCGACCGCGACGTGCGCCCGTTCCAGGACGTGCTGATCGAGCTTGGCTGGCGCCTGGGCCTGGGCGCCTTCACCGATGGCGAGGGCAACCCGCGCTACCGGTCCTATGCCGACTACATGGTCCGCCACGAGCGCACCCCCGGCCTCGGGCCGCTCGCCGGCTGGCGTGGCGAGGACGGGTCGCTCACCGGCAAGGGGCCGCCCAACCCGGACCAGCTCCAGCGCTATGTCGAGAACGGCTGTTTCT
>NZ_WUJP01000276.1 GCF_009806515.1 Geminicoccus flavidas
TCCAGGAAGAGCTGCCGCCGTCCGCCCGGTTCATGAAGCATTTCAACAAGGACTATCAGAACCTCGCGGTCCGTACCGGCATGATGCCGGCCGTGGGCCCGCTCACCGTGCAGCTCTACAGCGAGCCCTTGCAGAAGTTCCGGCTGGCCGGCCAGGGTCATGGCAAGGTGCTGCCGCCCGAGCGGCACCGGGCCAGGATCGCCACCTATTTCGACCCGCTGCCGTTCTGGTACCCGCCGTTCGACGCGGCGGCCGACCGCGACCGCTTTCCCCTGCACGCGATCACCCAGCGGCCGATGGCGATGTACCATGCCTGGCATTCGCAGAATGTCTGGCTCCGTCAGATCCTGGGCGAGAACCGGCTCTACATCCCGGCGGCGGAGGCAGCACGGCACGGGCTGGTTGATGATGACTGGGTGCTGCTGGAAAGCCGGCACGGCGCCATCCAGGTCCAGATCCGGGTGATGGAAGGGGTGAACGGGCAGACGGTGTGGACTTGGAACGCGATCGGCAAGCGCGCCGGCACCTGGGGGCTGGACAAGGATGCCAACGAAGCCCGGCGCGGCTTCCTGTTGAACCACTTGATCGACGATCTCCTGCCGGCCCGGGAGGACGGCCAGCGCTACCCGAACGCCGACCCGGTCACCGGCCAGGCCGCCTGGTATGACCTGACCGTGCGGATCGAGAAGGTCGTCCGCCCGGACGAGCGGGTCCATCCGGTCTTCCCGCCCATTGCGCGCCCGCCTGGCCAGCCGCCGGCACCCGATCAGGTCGCCTATGGCAGCCGGTTCCGCCCCTGGAGGCCCAGTCGATGACGATGCTGCCCGCCGCACCGTCGCCCCGGCGCCTGGGCCTGGTGATCGACCTGGACACCTGCGTCGGTTGCCAGGCCTGCGTGGTCGCATGCAAGGAATGGAACACTGGCGGCTATGGCGCCCCGCTCGCGGACGAGCAGGCCTATGGCGCAGGACCGTCGGGCACCTGGCTCAACCGTGTCCACGGCTTCGAGGCCGGCTCGGGTCCGGACGGCCGGATGGTCCACTTCCCCAAGTCCTGCCTCCATTGCGAGAACGCCCATTGCGTGACGGTCTGCCCAACCGGCGCCTCGTTCAAGCGGGCGTCCGACGGCATCGTCCTGGTGGACGAGGACAAGTGCATCGGCTGCGGCCTGTGCGCCTGGGCCTGCCCCTATGGCGCCCGCGAGCTGGATGGGCAAGCGGGGGTGATGAAGAAGTGCACGCTCTGCGTGGACCGGAT
>NZ_WUJP01000277.1 GCF_009806515.1 Geminicoccus flavidas
CGGCGCTGCCGACCTGCCGGAATCGGAGCGCGAGCCCGCCTGCGTGCGCACCTGCCCCGCCACGGCGCGCCATTTCGGCGACCTCGCCGATCCGGGCAGCAAGGTGAGCCGGCTGGTGGCCGAGCGCGGCGGCTTCGACCTGATGGCCGAGCTCGGCTACCGGCCGACCAACAAGTACCTGCCGCCGCGGCCGGGCCGGCGCGGCGAGGGCCGAGCGGACGCTGCGTTGGAGGATGCCTCGCCGAACGGCGGCTTCCTCGGCTGGCTGGACAAGGTCCTTTCCTGATGGTGCTGGCAGTCTACCTGGCCGGGATGCGCTGAAGATGCAGCCGGCTCCCTCCCTCCTGCTGTTCTCCACCCTGTCCGGGGCGGGCTACGGGCTTCTGTTCGTCCTGGCGCTGGCCGCGCTGCTGGGGATCGTGCCGCCGGCGCCGCTCCCGGGCCTGCTGGGCCTGGGCACCGCGCTCGCCCTGGTCACCGCGGGCCTGCTGGCCTCGCTCGGTCATCTGCGCCGCAAGGAGCGGGCTTGGCGGGCGATCAGCCAGTGGCGCTCCTCCTGGTTGTCGCGGGAAGGTGTCGCCGCCCTTCTGACCTTCCTGCCGGCAAGTCTGCTCGCCCTGTTCTGGGTGCTGGCCGGCCGGGCGCCCTGGCCGCTGGCGCTGCTGGCAGCGGCGGGCGCGGCCGCGACCGTGGTCTGCACCGGGATGATCTACCAGTCGCTGCCGCCGATCCCGCGCTGGCACCAGTCAACCACCACGCCCGTCTATCTCTGCCTGGCGCTGGCGACCGGTTCGGTGCTGGCGGCACTGCTGGCAGGGCCATGGGTAGAGCCGGCGACCCGGGCCTTCCATCTCCTGGCCCTGCTCGCCCTGCCGCTCGCCTGGGCGGTCAAGTGGTGGTGGTGGCGCTCGGGCGACTCGGCGGCACCTTCCGCCACGATCGGCAGCGCCACCGGGCTCGCCGGGTTCGGCAAGGTCCGGCTCCTGGAGCCGCCGCATACCAGTTCCAACTATCTGATGAAGGAGATGGGCTTCCGCGTCGCGCGCAAGCACGCTGCCAAGCTGCGGCAGATCGCGCTGGTGCTGGGGCTGGCGGTGCCATGGCTGCTGATCCTGGCGGCGGCCTGGGCACCCAGCCCATGGTTCGCCGTGCTGCTCACCGCGCTTGCCGCCGCGGCGACCCTGACCGGCACGCTCGTCGAGCGCTGGCTGTTCTTCGCCGAGGCGAAGCACACGATGAGCCTGTATTACGGCGAACAGGCCGCCTGAAAACGCCCGGCGGCGTCCCGGCCGTGCCTGGGGAAGAGAAACGTACGGGTGGCTGCCAAATCAGGCTCGACTGAAAATGCGGGCGATGCGCCTCGCCACCCGTACGTCCGATCAACACATGCCGACTTATTGCCTGAACATGCCTGCGCCCCTTGAGCGCACAACCATCTGCCGGGGCCGCTTACCACCCCTTTGAACATGCTCTCCGAAGATGACGCATCGCTGTCTATTTATGGACGGATAATCGCAGCAACATTAAAGAAAGGCAATATTAAACGGCGGTCCAAGCAGGGCGACGGCGGTACGCTGATGCAGCGCTGCAACGCTTAGGGCGGCTCAGATGCCGAACGCGCGCTTGATCCCGTCGATGATGAACTGCACCGCCAGTGCCGAGAGCAGCAGCCCGAGCAGCCGGGAGAACACGCTGATCAGGGTCGGGCCCAGGAACCGCCCGAGCCGGCTGGCCAGGAACAGGGAGATCGCCACCACCAGTAGCGTGACGAGCAGGGCCGCCATCACCGCCGCCTGGTGCGGCCATGAGCCGGCCCGGCTGCCCATGTGCAGGATCACCGTGGTGATGGCGCCGGGTCCGGCCAGCAGCGGCACCGCCATCGGGAAGACGGAGATGTCGGCGACCGAATGCCCCTCCGTGCGCTCGTCCGCGAGGTGGTCGGCGGTGTTCTCGCGGCGCTGGCTGCGTCGCTCGAACACCATCTCAAGCGCTACGAGCAGCAGCAGGATGCCGCCGGCGATGCGGAAGGCAGGGATGCCGATCCCGATCGAGCGCAAGAGGTTCTCGCCGACCAGCGCGAACGCGACCAGCACGCAGGCGGCGACGACGACCGCCTTGAGCGCCATCCGCTGACGCTGCTCCCGGTCGGCGTTGCGGGTCAGTGCGATGAAGATCGGCACCAGCCCGAGCGGGTCGATGATCACCAGGAAGGCGACCAGCGCCGTGGCGAAGGTCGCAAGCGGCTCGGGCATGGCGGCCGTGCGGCCGGTCAGTAGGTGGTGCGGCCGCCGGACAGGTCGAACGTGGCGCCCGTGGTGAAGCTGTTCTCCGCTGACACCAGCCAGGCGACCATCGCCGCCGCCTCGCTCGTCTCCACGAACCGGCCGCGCGGCACCTTGGACAGCATGTACTTCACCTGCTCCTCGGTGATCTGGTCGAGGATCCGGGTCTTGGCCGGCGACGGGGTGAGCGCATTAACCGCGATGTCGTAGCCGGCCAGCTCCTTGCCCAGCGACTTGGTGAGCGCGATCACCCCGGCCTTGGCGGCGCTGTACGGTGCCGCGTTCGGATTGCCTTCCTTGCCGGCCACCGAGGCGACATTCACGATCCGGCCGTAGTTCTGCTGGATCATCAGCGGCACCACGCAGCGGCAGCACCAGAACACGCCGGTGAGGTCGACATCGATCACCTGGCGCAGGGCGTCGACTGGATACTCCCACAGCGGTGCCGCCGGCCCGGCTATCCCGGCATTGTTGACCAGGATGTCGATCCCACCCAGCGCCTCGACGCTGGCCTTGGTCACGGCCTCGACCGATTCCAGCGAGGTCTGGTCGATGCAGGCGCCATGTACTTTCCCGCGCCCGTGGAGGTCATGGATGGTGAGCTGCAGGGCGTTGTCATCGCGGTCCCAGATCGAGACGGCAGCACCACTGTCCAGCAGGCGCTCGACCACCGCGCGGCCGATGCCCTGGGCACCGCCGGTGACGACGGCACGGCGGCCAGCGAGGTCGATCCGGTTCATCGAGCGCTACTCCTTGTAGATGAGCTTCGGCCATCTTTAGGGAGTGGCGGCATTGCCGCAAGCGTCGCCATCGCGCCCGCCCTCCCGCCAGCGGCCCACCCGTCGGAGGACAGGCATCTTGTCGCAACGCGCTCGCCTCCTCTAATTGGGCCGGATGCAGCGGTCCGGGCAGGTGAGCATGGTCAGCGCGGTTCCTCTCCTGATCCTGGTGGTCGGGGCCTACAACTTCATGGTGCTCACCGGCGCAGGGGTCGAGTGGGACTTGCTCCGGTTCTTCCTGCCCTCCGGCGCGCTCTTGGCGCTGCAGTTCGGCGACCTGCTGGTCATGGTCGGCATCATCCTGCTCTATCTGGAGATCTGGAAGAGCCTGCGGGTCGACCGGCGCCCGTTCTTCGACCGGGCCCTGTCGATGGGCCTGCTCGCCATCGTCCTGATCGAGTTCCTCCTGCTCGACCGGTTCGGCACCAGCACCTATGCGCTGATCCTGATCCTGTGCCTGATGGACGTGATCGCCGGGTTCACCGTTTCCGCCACCAAGCACCGCGTCCCTGACCTGCACTAGCAGCCCCCGTTCAGCCCGTCGGGCGGCACATCGCCTCGCAGGGCACGCCGTCGCCGTCGCCATCCAGGCGTCCGGGGCCGCAGCGGCCGACCCAGGCTAAGGCTTCCGCGCAGGACGCGAAGGCGGTACAGCGCGGGGCCGGGCTGCACGCGTCGCGGCTGGCGGGGCTGGCGGCACCGGCTGCCATCGGCCGGCCCTGGGCGCGCCAGCGCCAGGGCGGCAGTGGATGCGGATCCGCCCACACGCCTAGGCGCTCGCTGCGGGCCTGCTGCTGGGCCTGGCGCAGCACTGGCCCGTCATCATAGCGGGTGAACTGCCAAGCATGGCCGGCGCGGACCAGGATGGTGCCAACGTCACGGCCGGCCAGCTCCACTCGCGCCACGACCCGGCCGTAGCGATCCCGCCCCTCGGGGAGCACCTCGACGCTTCTGCCTGCCACCAGCTCGGCCAGGGCCTGACCGGCCTCCGTGCTGCCCGGCTGGCCGCGCTCCGGCGCGTCGATGCCGGACAGGCGCACGGTGAGCATCCGGCGATCGACGCGGACCTGGATGGTGTCGCCGTCGACGACGCGCTCCACCAGGGCAGGCCACGCCCAAGCCGGCATGACGACCAGGCACAGGAGCAGCGCCGACAGGACGGTGCGCAGCTGCATGTTCGGCTCGAGGCGTTGTTCGTTTCCGCCTGAACCTTACCGGAGGCCCACGGCAGCGCCAGCCGGGCCGGGCCTGCTGGATTATGGCTTTGTTAACTTCCGGCTCCGCGTTCCGACAGTCGACGCCGGCTCCGTCAGTAGAGTTCCGTGCGGTAGTTCTCGTCGATCGCGACATCGGCGGCCGCCGCATCCACGCCGGTCACCTGGTCGGCGATGATCCGGCCGAGCGACGGGAACTCGCGGCGGTTCTGCTGCGCGTCAGGTTTCCACAGCCTGGAGCGGATGAACGCCTTGGCGCAGTGCATGAATACTTCCTCGACCTCGACCACCAGGGCGGACAAGGCCGGCTTGCCATCCACCGCCAAGCTGGACAGCAGCTCCGGATCCCGGCTGACCCTGGCACGGCCATTGACCCGCAGCGTGTCGTCGAAGCCGGGGACGATGAACAAGAGGGCCACGTTGGGCTGGCTCGCCACGTTGGCCAGCGAATCGATGCGGCGGTTGCCGGGCCGGTCGGGCAATGCCAGCGTCCGCTCGTCGAGCACCCGCACGAAGCCCGGCGGGTCGCCACGCGGGCTGACATCCTGGCGGCCTTGCGCATCGGCCGTGCCGAGCACGACGAAGGGCGACCGGGCGATGAACGCCCGCGCATGCCCGTCGAGCCGCGGCATGACCTTGTCGCGCGCCAGAACCGACGGCTCGCCATAGCAGTCCCGGACATCCTCCAGGGTCAGTGCGTCCTCGCTCATCGATACCCCCCTAATGTCCCTCGGAAATATCTCGCCATGGAGCCGCGCGGCAGCGCAAGCGGGAACCCTCCGGTCCGGGCGGATGACCGGCAAATCACTTGTCGTCGGACGGCGGCCACGATCAAACTGCTTCCAGCCAGATCAGGAAGCCGAGGAAGGACCGTCCGATGAACGTCGATTCGATCCTGGCAGGCAAGGGACGCGAGGTCCGTACGATCCGTCCGGGTGCCACAGTGGCCGATGCCATCCAGCGCATGCACAAGGAGCGGGTCGGCGCGCTAGTGGTCTCGGAGGATGGGAGCCGCATCGACGGGATCATCTCGGATCGCGGCATCATGGATGCGATAGCCGTCCGCGGCCTGGGCGTCACGGAGGTGGCGATCACCGAAGTGATGGCCAAGGAAGTGTTCACCTGCGTGGCCCAGGACGAGGTCAGCTCGATCATGGCGGTGATGACCAACCGGCGGATCCGTCACCTGCCGGTGGTCGACGAGGAGGGCCGGCTGGCCGGCATCATCAGCATCGGCGACGTGGTCAAGCACCGGATCGACGAGATCCAGTTCGAGGCCGAGGCGATGCGCGAATATATCGTGGGAGGGCGCTGAGCCCTCAATCGGCAGCCGGGCGCCGTCAGGGCGGCTAGCCGCCCTGCACCAGGATCTCGACGCGGCGGTTCATCTGCCGGCCGGCCGCGGTCGCGTTGTCGCCGATCGGGTCGGCCTTGCCGCGGCCCTGCGCGGTGAGCCGGCCTGCCGCCACGCTGTCATTGATCAGCGCGGTGCGCACCGCTTCCGCCCTACGCTTGGACAGGTCGAGATTGTAGCTCTCCGACCCGGTGCTGTCGGTGTAGCCGGTGATGGTCGCCGTGGACTCCGGGTAGCCGTTCAGCACGTCGGCGATCTTGCGCAGCGTCGTCTGGTAGCCCGGCTGGAGCACGGCGCTGTCGAACGGGAACATCACCTCGGACGGCATCACCAGCTTCAGCGCGTCCTGGCGGACCCGCTGGATCTCGATCTGTCGCGACTGGGTTTCCCGGGCGAGCTCCTTGCGGAACTGCTGCTCCTGGCTGTCGAACATGTAGCCGATGCCGCCGCCGACCACCGCACCGATGGCAGCACCGATCGCGGTGCCCTCGCCCTTGACGCCTTTATGGCCCAGGATGTTGCCGAGCACGCCGCCCACCACCGCGCCAGCCACGGCACCGGTCGCGGTCTTGCCCCCCGGCTGTGCCGGCCCGTCCGGGCCGCTCGCACATCCGGTCAGCGCGATCGTCGTCGCGATTGCTCCGAGCGCCAGGATCCGCACCCTCAAGCCTCCGTATCTCGCCGGCTGTCAGCGCCGTCGCACCCGGGTCTCGTCCCGCCGACGCATCAGCGCGCTACTAGCGGTTCTCGCGGGAAACAGCCAGAGGAACCGGAAGCGCCGCCAGCGGCTTTGCCAGAACGTCCCGATCGCAGAACGTCCCGACAAGGAGCTGCGCACATGGCCCCGTACTGCAGCCAGGCCCTCAGGTTCGAGGATGCCGGTGGCGTGCCGAACAATCCGCACCTGCCGCTGATCTGGTGGCAGGGCGCGCTCCAGCCCGACGCGGGACCCGCAGCGTTCGAGGCCCGGTTCGCGCAGAACGGCTGGGGCCGATCCTGGCGCAACGGGATCTTCGACTACCCGCACTTCCACACCAACAACCACGAGGTGCTGGGCATCGCGCGCGGCCGCGTCCGGGTACGCCTGGGCGGCGACACCGGCACGGAGGTCGAGCTCACCGCCGGCGATGTCGTGCTCATCCCCGCCGGCGTGGGCCACCAGAACCTGGGCGCATCCGGCGACCTGCTGGTGGTGGGCGCCTACCCACCGGGCGAGGAGGTGGACCTGGTGCGGGATGCCAGCGGCGACGAGGCGGCGCGCGCGCGGATCGCGGCGGTGCCGCTGCCGGCGACCGATCCCTTAGACGGCCCGGATGGCGAGCTCATGCGCCACTGGCGGGTCCGCCCCTGAGCAGCCCTGCTCACGGCCATGCCAGCCAGACCAGGAGATCCAGGCAGAGGCCGAGCAGGAGCACCGGCAGCCCGGCATAGAGCATGATCGTCACCACCCCGAACCAGGTCAGCCGCGGGGCGGGATAGCGGCGGTCGATGGCGGGCTTGCGCTGCGGCATGACGCAGACTTATCAACCCCTGCGTGATAGTTCTACCAGCTTCATCACGCGTGAGTGCAGAACGCGCCTGGGACGGGCTGGTGCGCCCGTGCGGGCGCGTGCCCCTGCCCCAATCATTCGCCTATGGCGAGGCGCTGGCCGGGCTCGGCCGCCGCGTGGCGCGACTGGCGGGACCGGGCGGCGCGGTGGTCGCCCAGGCCGCTTGCCGTTGGATCGGGGCGCTTCCGCTGGTCCTGGTCAGCCGCGGTCCGCTCTCCGTTCCCGGGCAGGATGCTGCCGCGGCGGCATGGGATCTGGCCCGCGCGGTGCGGGAGCAGTTCGGGCGTGGCCTACTGCTGTGGAGCCCGCCCCGGCCGCCGCAGTCCTGCCGCCTGCCAGTGGTGACGGGCCACGCGACCTGCTGGATTGATCTGGCGCCGTCGCCCGCCGTCCTGCGCGCGGCCCTGGACGGCAAGTGGCGCAACCAGCTCCTGCGGGCCGAGGCGCAGTGCCTGGTGGTCCGGGAGCGGCACCACGGGCCCGAATTGGCCTGGCTGGCCGCCCGGCACCGGCAGCATCGGCGGGAGGTCGGCTTCCGGGCGCTTCCCTTGTCCTTCCTCGAGCGCATCGCCGCGCACAGCCCGGGCTGCCGAGACCGGCTGGTACTGGTGGCGCTGGCGGGCGGGCAGCCGGTGGCGGGGATCTGGCTGCAGATCCACCACGGTTCCGCCACCTATCTGATCGGCTATGCCGATCGGGAGGGCCGCCGGCTGGATGCCATGCGCCTCCTGCTCTGGCGAGGCATGCTGGCCCTGCAGGAGCGCGGGGTCCGCTGGCTGGACCTGGGCGGGATCGCCACCGACCGGGCCCCGGGCCTGACCCGGTTCAAGCTCGGCATGGGCGGGAGCGTGTCGGTGGAGGCCGGGACCTATTTCCGCCCGCTGCTCCGCTGACGACCGAGGTAGCGCCTGCCCAGCAAAAGCGAAAGGGCCCGCGGCATGGCCGCGGGCCCTTCCCTTTGGCACCACCGGACAGGCCGATGGTGCCGCGAACTCGACCGGTGGAACCGATCAGAAGTCCATGTCGCCCATGCCGCCGCCGGGGCCGCCGGCCGGCATCGGGGCGTCCTTCTT